>JBJMVV010000112.1:0-3484 GCA_045810505.1 Massilia sp. | reverse complement strand
CATGACCGAACTGCACGCCGGCGGCAAGTTCGACCAGAACTCCTATAAGGTCTCCGGCGGCCTGCACGGCGTGGGCGTCTCCTGTGTCAACGCACTGTCCAAACTGTTAAAGCTGACCATCCGCCGCGATGGCAAAGTTCACCAGATGGAGTTCGTGCGCGGCGTCCCCCAGGACCGCGACATTGAAATGCGCGATGGCGTGGCTGTCTCGCCAATCCGCGTGGTCGGCGAAACGGACAAGCGCGGCACCGACGTGCACTTCTGGGCCGACGAGACGATTTTCAACCACGTCGAATTTCACTACGAAATTCTCGCCAAGCGCATCCGCGAACTGTCGTTCCTGAATAACGGCGTCTCGATCCGCCTGACGGATCAGCGCACCGGCAAGGAAGAATTGTTTGCGTTTGAAGGCGGCACGCGCGGCTTCGTTGAATACATCAACAAGACGAAAACTGTGCTGCACCCGACCGTGTTCCAGGCCACGGGCGAACGCATGTCCGACCAGAACACCAATATCAGCGTCGACGTCTCGATGCAGTGGAACGACGCCTACAACGAGCAGGTGCTGTGTTTTACGAATAACATCCCCCAGCGCGACGGCGGCACCCACCTGACGGGTCTGCGCGCGGCCATGACGCGGGTGATCAACAAATACATCGACGAGCACGAATTCGCCAAAAAAGCGAAAGTGGAAATCAGCGGCGACGACATGCGCGAAGGTCTGACCTGCGTGCTGTCCGTGAAAGTGCCGGAGCCGAAATTCTCCTCGCAGACCAAAGACAAACTGGTGTCGTCGGAAGTGCGCGGCCCCGTCGAAGAAATCGTCGCCAAGACCCTGGCCGACTACCTGGCGGAAAAGCCGAACGACGCGAAGATCATCTGCGGCAAGATCGTGGAAGCTGCCCGCGCGCGTGAAGCCGCCCGCAAGGCGCGCGACCTGACCCGCCGCAAGGGCGTGATGGACGGCATGGGCTTGTCCAGCAAGCTGGCCGACTGCCAGGAACGCGACCCGGCCCTGTGCGAACTGTATATCGTCGAGGGTGATTCGGCAGGCGGCTCCGCAAAACAAGGACGCGACCGCAAGTTCCAGGCCATCCTGCCGCTGCGCGGTAAAGTGCTGAACGTGGAAAAGGCGCGCTTTGAAAAAATGCTGTCGTCGGAACAGATCACGACCCTGATCGCCACGCTTGGCACCTCGATCGGCCCCGATGAATTCAACATCGACAAACTGCGCTACCACCGCATCATCATCATGACCGATGCGGACGTCGACGGCGCCCACATCCGCACCCTGCTGCTGACCTTGCTGTATCGCCAGATGCCGCAACTGGTCGAGCGCGGCCACGTCTACATCGCCCAGCCGCCACTGTACAAAGTAAAAGCCGGCCGCGATGAGCGCTACCTCAAGGACGACATCGAGGAAGCAAGCTACATGATGACGGTGGCGCTCAACTCCGCCAGCCTGACCCCGCGCGAAGGCGCCGACGCCATCAAGGGTGATGCCCTGGCCGAACTGGTGCGCCAGTTCAACCTGTCGAACGCCATCATGATGCGCCTGACCCGCGTGATCGACCGCGCCGCGCTGACCGCCATCATGACCGGCGTGACCTTGGACCTGAACAGCCTGGAAGCCGCCGAAGCCTCGGCCGCCGCCATGCAGACCACCATCGCCGACCGCGCCGTCAGCGTCACCGTGCGCTCCGACGACCTGACCGAAAAGCACAGCCTGCGCATCGAGCGTATGCACCACGGTAACATCAAGGTCACCTCGATCGACGCCGACTTCGCCGACAGCGCCGACTACGCCGTCCTCGCCGCCGCCGCCAACACCTTCAAAGGGCTGATTGGTGAGGGCGCCTTCATCCGCCGCGGCGAAGGCGACCGGGTCAAGGAATCGACCGTGGTCGACTTCCACCACGCCATGCAATGGCTGCGCGACGAAGCCGAACGCACCGTCACCAAGCAGCGCTACAAGGGTCTGGGCGAGATGAATCCCGAGCAGCTGTGGGAAACCACCATGGACCCGACTGTGCGCCGTTTGTTGAAAGTGCAGATTGAGGACGCGATTGCGGCGGACCAGATCTTCACGACCCTAATGGGTGATGAAGTTGAGCCGCGGCGTAATTTCATTGAGTCGAATGCGCTAAGGGCGGGGAATATTGACGTTTGATACGCCAATATTGCTGAGCGTTGCTGTTTAGATACCGCTAGAATCAAGGGCCCGTGGAATTCACGGGCCCTTTTACTTTTATAACCATGGCCCTGTCACTGATACAAGCAAACGTCGGCAATCATTCCGATGCGATTCGCCCGGCAGTGTTCGCACCGGAAAGGACGACGGTTTGAGCGCTGCCATGCTGATCGAGCGCAGCCCGCAGCGGCTGAGCACTGCCGTGGTGATTTCCCTGGTGGCGCACGCCTTGTTGCTGACCCTGGCATTGGGTGGGCAGACGTTCGGCATGCCTGGCCTGCAGTTTCCGTGGAAAGAGCGGCCACCAGCGGCCAATGATTTGCAAGTCATGCTGGCGCCTGCGCCGATTCCCGCCCCGGTTGTGGAGCCAGCCGTCGCGCCGGTTGAAACCGTCGCCAGCGTCGCAGCGGCGCCAGCCGCGAGCGAGCCGGCGCCACCGCCTGCTCCATCCAGGCCCGGCGAGATGGTCGCCACAGTCATCCCGCCTCCACCGCCTCCGCCGGCAGAACCGGTCATGGCGGCCGGCACCCGGCCCGACGTCAACTTGCCCCTTGCGCCAAACGCCCCGGAAGTGCGGGCAGCAGCCAAAATTGTCGCGCGCGACGTAGCGATACAGAATCCCGACGGCCCGACGCCTGCCGAGGCGGCGGATGCTGAAAAACAGAAAGCGGAACGGGCCGACCGCGAACGTGCGCTTGAGTTGGCCAAACTCGAACGTGAGCAGGAAGCGGCACGCCGCGAATTGGAGCAGCGCGAGCAGAAACTGGCGGAGGCGGCACGTGCGGAAGCAGCGCGCGTGGAACAGATGAACCTGGCGCAGCAGGAGGCCGCTCGCCAGGATGCTGCTACAAAAGAAGCTGCGCGGCAAAAGGCCGCCAGGCAAGAGACTGCGCGGCAGGAGATGTCGAAAAGTGCGCTGGCACGTCAGGAGGCTATCAAACAGGAGACGGCCCGGCAGGTTGCGATCAAACAAGAGGCGGATCGGCAGGAAGCGGCGCGCCAGGATGCAGCGAAGCAGGAAGCTGCCCGGCAAGAAATGGCAAAGCAGGAACTGGCCCGGCAAGAGGCGGTCAGGCAAGATGCTGCGCGCCAGGAAAGCGCACGGCAGGAGGCTGCCCGTCAGGAAGTGGCGAAGCAGGAAGCCGCGCGACAGGAACTGGCTCGACAAGAGACGGCGAGGCAGGACGCAGCGCGCCAGGAAATCGCGCGCCAAGAGTTGGCGCGTCAAGAAGCCGTACGCCGCGAGGCAGCCCGGCAAGACGCGATCTAACAGGAAGCGGCGCGGCAAGAGTT
>JBJMVV010000111.1:0-3937 GCA_045810505.1 Massilia sp. | reverse complement strand
GCCCGCATCAACGGCGAGCCGGGCCTCCTCCGTTATGTGGGCGGCAAGCTGGAATCGGCCCAGTCCTTCATCGTCGACGGCGAACGCATCGTCGCCATTTTCATCATGCGCAACCCGGACAAGCTGGCTGCGCTGCCCCAGCAATCAGGCAGGCTCTGACAGCCTGGCGGACTAGCTTGCCGGGTTCTGCCCGTTGGCCTTTCCGGCCAGCACACTACGCACTTTCTCCGCCAGTTGCTCCCTGCTGTAGGGCTTTGACAGTAGTTCCACGCCCGGATCGAGCCGCCCGGCGTGGACGATGGCGTTTTGCGTGTAGCCTGAGGTGAACAGGACGGCGATGCCCGGGTGCAGCGCTTTGGCCTGGCGCGCCAGTTCGGGGCTGCGCAACTGGCCGGGCATGACCACGTCGGTGAACAGCAGGTCGATCGGCAGGCCGCTCTTGAGGATGCCGAGGGCGCTGTCGGCATTGTCAGCCTTGAGCACGCGGTAGCCCATGCTGCCGAGCATTTCCACCACCGTGTCCTGCACCGCCAGGTCGTCTTCCACCACCAGCACCGTTTCAGCGCCGCCCCGCAAGGCCTCGTTGGGCACCAGGCTGGGCGCCAGTTCAAGGTCGTGCGAGCGGGGGAAATACAGCTTGACCGTGGTGCCGACGCCGACCTCGCTGTAGATGCGCAGGTGGCCGCCCGTCTGGCGGGCAAATCCGTAGGCCATCGACAGGCCCAGGCCCGTGCCCTGGCCTTCGGGCTTGGTGGTAAAGAAGGGCTCGCAGGCCCGTTCGACCGTTTCCGCCGACATGCCAACGCCCGTGTCGGAAATGGCAAACATCACGTAATGGCCCGGCTTGATGTCCTCGCTGGCGACGTAAGCCTGGTCCAGCATGGCGTTGGCGATTTCAATGGTCAGCTTGCCGCCGCCAGGCATGGCGTCGCGCGCATTGATGGCCAGGTTGAGCAGCACGTTTTCCAGCTGGTGGGGGTCGGCCAGCATGTTCCACAGCCCGCTGCTCTCGATCATCTCGATGTCGATGCGTTCGCCCAGCACCCGGCGCAGCATGTCGTCCATGTCGCGCACCGCCCGCGCCGGATTGATGACGATGGGTTTCAGGGGCTGGCGGCGGGCGTAGGCCAGCAGTTGCGCGGACAGGCGGGCGCCGCGCCGCACCGCGGCCAGGCCCGATTCGAGGTAGCGCTCGGCCCGCCCGGCCGGCACGGTGGCCTGCAGCAATTGCAGGTTGCCGCCAATTACTTGCAGGATATTATTGAAATCATGGGCCACGCCGCCCGTCAGCTTGCCGATCGCTTCCAGTTTCTGCGAGCGGTTCAGGGCTGCCTGCACCCGCACCAGCTCGGCCTGGCGCTCTTCGGCCTCGCGCAGGGCGGTGGTGCGCGCCTCGACCATTTCTTCCAGCTCCGCCTGCTTCATCTCGAGGCGCCGCTGGGCCAGCACCCGCTCGGTCACATCGCTGCCCTGGGAAAAGATGCCGATGATGGCGCCCTGCTCGTCGACGATGGGCTGGTAGACGAAGTCGATATAGCGCTGCTCGGCCATGCCGCCCCCGGACGGCGTCACCGACAGGGGCACGGCTTCGCCCACGTAAGCGCGGCCGGACTGGAAAACGTCGTCGAGCAGTTCAAAGAAGCCCTGGCCTTCCAGCTCGGGCAGGGCCTCGCGCACGGGTTTGCCGATGATGTCCTTGAACTCCGCCAGCCGGTGGTGGGCGTGGTTTTGCAATTCGTAGATGTGGGTGGGGCCGCGGAAGAAACAAAAGAAGCCAGGGGCCTGCTCGAACAGGCGCAGCAGGTCATTAAAAGCGAGGCCCTGGTGATGCAGGCTGGAAGGGGGCAATGCGGCTGCCGGGGCGGCGTCGATGGGAGGCATACGGGTGGTACGGGACGCCGTCGCCGGGCGGCCCTGTTATTGTTGATCAGTTCGCCAATATTACCGAGAAACGATCAAGCGGGGCGTCCTGCTGAAGCGCCCCGGCGCAGTGCTGCCCTAGCGGTGCACCACCACCAGCAGCGCCTTCGCTTCCGTCTTGCCGGCATTGCGGATCACGTGGTTCTGGTCGGCCGTGTAGCGCGCCGTGGCGCCCGTCTTGATCTTCTTTTTGGAGGCGCCCACTTCCACCTCCAGCGCCCCGTGCAGCACCGTCAGGTGTTCACCCGTGCCGGGATCGTGGGCTTGCGAGGCCAGTTCGCCGCCGGGCGCCAGGGTCAGTTCATACCATTCGTACTTGCCGGCCAGGTCCATCGGGCCCAGGATGCGCAGCACGTAGCCCGCGTGCTGGCCGGGCAGGGTGGGGGTCTCGTGGGCGTCGAGCACGCGGATGGTTTCCACGTCGCGCGTTTCGGCCGTGAGCAGTTCGCCGATCGCCACGCCCAGCGCATTGGCCAGGCGCCAGGTGATGGCGATGGTGGGATTGGCTTTCTCCCGCTCGATTTGGGATAACATCGACTTCGACACCCCGGCGATGCGCGACAGATCCTCCAGGGTCAGGCCGCGCGCCAGGCGCAGGCGCTGCAGGGTGGCGCCCACTTCGGGTGGCGCATTGGCGGCAGCGAGTAAAGACGGCGAAGTGTTCATCAGGTCAGGTTTCTTATAGTGTGGACTGAAAGCTTGCCAAGCGGGGCAGGCTTCGGTAGTATCCATTATATTGAATTTCAGTTCGATTTAACGGATTTTCACCAGAACCATCGAACTGTGCAAAATAGTATTGTTTGATCGACAGTACAGCAAGCTTACAGCGCCGGTCAAGCCGGCCATCACCCACAGAGAGGATCAGCATGAGCGCACCTTCCAAAGACGGCTTCTTCAGCGGCCTGCAAACGAACCTGGACAGCCTGCGCGAGCAGGGTCTGTACAAGCCCGAGCGCGTGCTCGCTTCGCGCCAGGGCGCCGCGGTCGAAGGCGCCGATGGTCGCCATCTGATCAATATGTGCGCCAACAACTACCTCGGCCTGTCGGGCGACGAGGCGACCGTGCAGGCCTCGATCGCCGCCACCGAGAAATTCGGCTATGGTCTCTCGTCGGTGCGCTTCATCTGCGGCACCCAGACCGTGCACAAGGAACTCGAGCGCGCCATCGCCGAGTTCCTCGGCATGGAAGACACGATTTTGTACGCGGCGGCCTTTGACGCCAACGGCGGCCTGTTCGAGCCCCTGTTCGACGAGCAGGACGCGATCGTCTCCGATTCGCTCAACCACGCCTCCATCATCGACGGTATTCGCCTGTGCAAGGCGGCGCGCTACCGCTACCAGAACAACGACATGGCCGACCTGGAAGCGCAACTGCAGGCCGCCCGCGCCGCCGGCAAGCGCCATGTCGTCATCGCCACCGATGGCGCCTTTTCGATGGACGGCACGGTCGCCAAGCTCAATGAAATCTGCGACCTGGCCGACCAATATGGCGCGCTGGTGATGATCGACGAATGCCACGCCTCCGGCTTCATGGGCAAGACCGGCCGCGGCACCCACGAGCACCACAACGTCATGGGCCGCATCGACATCATCACCGGCACCCTGGGCAAGGCCCTGGGCGGCGCCATGGGTGGCTTTACGGCCGCGCGCAAGGAGGTGATCGACACCCTGCGCCAGAAGTCGCGCCCTTATCTGTTCTCCAACACGCTCGCGCCGAGCATCGCCGGCGCCTCGCTGGCGGTCCTGAAGCGCATCAGCGGCTCGACGGAACTGCGCGACTGCCTGATGGACAACACAGCCTACTTCCGCCGCGAGATCGAGCGCATCGGCTTTACCATCAAGCCGGGAATCCACCCGGTGGTGCCGGTGATGCTGTTCGAAGCCCCGCTGGCGCAGAAATTCGCCGCCCGCATGTATGAACTGGGCGTGCTGCTGTCGGGCTTTTTTTACCCCGTCGTGCCGATGGGCCAGGCGCGCGTGCGCGTGCAGTTGTCGGCGGCGCACACCCGCGAGCAGCT
>JBJMVV010000110.1:0-6056 GCA_045810505.1 Massilia sp. | reverse complement strand
GCGCGTGAGGTTACCCGCCATCGAGTTGACGTTTTCCGTCAAGTCCTTCCAGGTGCCGCCCACGCCTTTCACCTGCGCCTGGCCGCCCAGTTTTCCTTCGGTACCCACTTCGCGCGCCACCCGCGTCACTTCCGACGCAAATGAAGACAATTGATCCACCATCACGTTGATGGTGTCTTTCAGCTGCAAAATTTCGCCCTTTGCGTCCGCCGCGATTTTCTTCGACAGGTCGCCGTTGGCCACCGCCGTCGTCACTTCTGCAATGTTTCGCACCTGGCCCGTCAGGTTCGAGGCCATGAAATTCACATTGTCCGTCAAGTCTTTCCAGGTGCCGCCCACGCCTGGCACATAGGCCTGGCCGCCCAGTTTTCCTTCGGTGCCCACCTCGCGCGCCACCCGCGTCACTTCCGACGCAAACGAGCGCAGCTGGTCGACCATAGTGTTGATGGTGTCTTTCAGTTGCAGAATTTCGCCGCGCACGTCCACGGTGATCTTTTTCGACAGGTCGCCGTTCGCCACCGCGGTCGTCACTTCCGCAATGTTACGCACCTGCGAGGTCAGGTTACCCGCCATCGAGTTGACGGAATCGGTCAGGTCTTTCCAGGTACCGGCCACGCCCGGCACATTGGCCTGGCCGCCCAGTTTGCCTTCGGTGCCGACCTCGCGCGCCACGCGCGTCACTTCCGAGGCAAACGAAGACAATTGATCGACCATGGTGTTGGCCGTGCTGGCAGCGGAAAGGAATTGCCCGCGCAGGGGGCGGCCGTCCACTTCCAGCGCCATTTTCTGCGACAGGTCGCCTTTCGCGACCGAGCCGATCACGCGCGCCATCTCCGTGGTCGGGCGCACCAGGTCGTCGATCAGGGCATTGACGGAATTGATGATGGTGCCCCAGCCACCGGCCACGGCGGGCGGCGCCGCGCGCTGGGTCAGGCGGCCCTCGTGGCCGACGATGCGGCTGACGCTGACGATTTCCTGGGCGATCTTGTCGCTGTTTTCAATGATGTCGTTGAGGGTGTCGGCAATCTTGCCGTTCATCCCCGTCAAATCCGACGGCAGGCGCACGGAAAAATCACCCTTGCGCAAGGCGACCAGTGCAGCCAGCAGCAGTTTCGCATCCAGCACTTCCGGCACGTCGACGATTTCCATCATGGCACAGCTCCTTATTATAGAAGCGTCATTCTGATGGGCAATTTCGCTGCTTGCAAGTGGTGTTCAATTGGACGCGGGCAATGCTTTCTACAAACAACAAAGGGAGGGGGCGGCAGCCCATTCCCCCTTGTTTTATCACCCTACAATTGCTAGGTTTTTTGGAAGCGAAATTCCGTCGAATCGCATGCAGCACCGGGGTCTGGCACAAGCGCAGCGCAGCTGCCTGACCCCATTTTGGGCCGCGGCCTAAACCTCCAGTCACTGACGCTGAATTCTGACGCGAAGTCAAAATGGCGTCAGGCACCTCCGGCGCCAGACCCCGCCCTCCTATTGCAAGAGGTCAAAAAGGGGTCAGGCACCGCACTGCGTGCGTGCCAGGCCCCGCCCTTTCTATTGCATAAACCAGCCGTGGCTGACCACAATCGACTGCCCCGTCAGCGCATTGCTGGGGAAACTTGCCAAAAACAGCGCCGTCTGCGCCACGTCGTCCACGGTCGTAAATTCCCCATCGACGGTTTCCTTGAGCATGACATTCTTGACCACCTGCTCTTCAGTGATGCCCAATTCCCTGGCCTGCTCGGGAATCTGCTTTTCCACCAGGGGCGTACGGACAAAGCCCGGGCAGATGACGTTGGCGCGCACATTGTGCTTGGCGCCCTCCTTGGCCACCACCTTGCACAGGCCCACCAGGCCATGCTTGGCCGCCACGTAGGGGGCCTTGAGCACGGAGGCTTCCTTGGAGTGGACCGAGCCCATGTAGATGACGGTGCCGCCGCGCTGCTGGGCGTACATGCGTTTCAGGCAGGCGCGGGTGGTGAGGAAGGCGCCGTCCAGGTGGATCGCCAGCATCTTCTTCCAGTCGGAAAATTTGTAGCTGTCGACCGGCCCGACGATCTGGATGCCGGCGTTGGACACCAGGATATCGATGCCGCCGAAATGCTCGGCGGCCCTGGCGATGCCGGCATCGACGGCTTCCTCGTCCGTCACGTCCATCTGCACGGCCAGGGCGCGCTGGCCGCTGGGATCGAATTCTGCGGCAGTGGCGCTGGCCGCTTCCAGGTTCAGGTCGGCGATAACGACCTTGGCGCCGTTGTCGAGGTAGACCTTGGCGATGTCTTTGCCGATGCCGCTGGCGGCGCCTGTGATGACGGCGACTTTATCTTGTAGTTTCATGTGCTCTCTTTCGTAGGGGTGGTCGTCGATGGGGGCAGATCGGTGGCGACGGCCTGCTGTTGCCGTGCGCTGAGGAAATCAAAGATGGCCGGGCTTTGTTCCTGCGGCGGCAAATTGAGCACCTCGGGATGGGCCAGGGTGTGGTCGGCATCGTCGTAGCCTGCGCGCCAATGGTCGAGCATGGTCCGGCGCGAAAATTCATAGTCTTTCGACTGCGCTTCGTAGGTCGGTGAATGGTAGACCAGCTGGACGATGTTGTAGACGGCCTGGTCGGCTGCCTGCGCCAGCAGCTTCGCCTCGGGCGTGTTGGCCAGTTCGGGCGGCATCTTGCGCATCAATTCATTGTAGGCGGCGCGCAGCTTTTCCGAATTGCGGAAGTTGTCCGTGGCGGCCCGGGTGCGGCTGGAATACTGGATTTCCTTCATGCGCACGGCGACCGAGGCCATATCCGTGGGCAGGCTGCCGTCGGCGCTCCACAGGTCGACTTGCCACACCAGGGTGTCGAGTCCCGAACGGGCCGAGAGCACCCAGTCGAGCGGCGTGTTCGATACCAGCCCGCCATCCCAGTAATATTCGCCATCGATCTCGACGGCCCCGAAAGCGGGCGGCAAGGCCCCGCTGGCCATCACGTGCTCGGGACGGATGATGTCGACCGCATTGTCGAAGTAGGCGAAATTGCCGCTGCGAACATTGACGGCGCCCACCGAAAAGCGCATCTGGCGGCTGTTGATTCGGTCGAAATCGACCATGCGCTCGAGCGTGGCGCGCAAGGGGGCGCTGTTGTAATAGCTGGGATCGCCGCCCTTGACCCAGGGCAGATAGGGCGGCGGCATGCGCGGTTCAAAAAAGCCCGGCGCACCGCGCGCCATCACCTGGCCTGCATGCCACTGGTTGATGGCCGCGCGCATGTCGTCCGTGATGGCATATTGCGCCCAGAAATCAGCGACGCCGAGCGCATCGGTGGGCGTGACCATTTCCCAGAATTCGCGCAGGCGCTCGACCCGCTTTTCCACCGGGTTGCCGGCAATCAGGGCGCTGTTGATGGCGCCAATCGAGATGCCGGCCACCCAGGTGGGCTCGATGCCAGCTTCCAGCAGGCGCTCATAGACGCCGGCCTGGTAGGCGCCAAGCGCGCCGCCGCCCTGCAGCAGCAGTGCAATGCTGCCGAATGGTGTGGCGCAGGGACGCGCCGCCTCCGGCATGGCGCGCGCCGCCGGGACGGGTTTGCGCTGCAGGGCCTGCAGCGCCTTCTGGTCGATATCATTCACGTTCGGGCACCGGGACATTAAAGCCGTTAAGGGTGGTGGAGACCATGGCGTACAGGCCAACCAGATAGATCATTTCGTTGAGGCCATGCTGACCAAAAGTGCGCAGGGCCAGGCGATAGATGGGTTCGGGCAGCACGCCGCCCCGCGCCAGCGCATAGGCCAGGTCGAACGCCACGCTTTCCTCGGCAGACAGGTCGGTGGGTTTCAGGTCCGCGGTCAGGGTGGCGAGCCGCTCGGGCGACATGTTTTCGCGCTCGGCGACGGCGACGTGGGCATAGATTTCGTAGGCGGCGTCGTAACGGGCGCCCACCACGAGGATCACGATCTGGCGCACATTGTCAGGCAACACGGCCTTGGCGGTCATGGCCAGGGTCAGGTCCCAGATGGCCTTGCCGATGGCCGGTTCGTGCAGCCAGGCATTCCACGGCCCCATCAGGGCGCCATCGTCCCGTTCCGTCTGGAAGGCATTGAAGCTGCCGGCGATGCCGCTACGCATGTCGGCATACAGCGCGCGTTGTTCATCGGTCAAATCCTTGGGGGCGATCAGGGGCAGGCGCATGGGACATCCTATCGATAATGTTGAAAAGCTTGCAATTTTTGCTTACTCATCATTAAACCCCCGCAAACTTAAGTGATGCTGAACATGCAATTGTGTGCGGCCCATCGACGCGATGTGCCCTGGCTACTATAGTGCGATTTTGCTGCGACTGCAGCAATCCTGGGAATCTGGGCATATTCCCGCTCGCATCAGGCTATGACCTCGGCATGGACGCGTCATGACGCGCGTCATCCGTGCGCTTTCCGCCCAATTCAGCGCATGTGCATTTTAAAGTACAAACATAATATATAATGACCGGACGGCGCCCCCGCGCTACCTATTCAGAGGAATCCCATGCTCTCCGTCCCGCTGTCCCGCTGGCTCGGCCGCCACAACATCCACTATGGCTGGGTGGTCGTGGTGGTCTGTTTTCTGACCGCCCTCTCTTCGTCGGCCGCGCTGGGTTTGCCCGGCGCCCTGCTGCAGCCGCTGTCGCGCGAATTCGGCTGGAGTGTCGACAACATCTCCAGCGCACTTGCCGTGCGCTTTGCGCTGTTCGGCCTGATGGGTCCCTTCGCCGCCATCCTGATGGAGCGGCTGGGTTTGCGCGCCGTGATGGTGACTGCCCTGGGCCTGATCGCCGCGGGCATGCTGCTGGTGACGCGCATGGACCAGTTCTGGCAACTGGTGCTGCTGATGGGCGTGATGCTGGGCGTCGGTTCCGGCATGACGGCGCTGGTGCTCAACGCCGTCGTCGCCAACCGCTGGTTCGACAGCCACCGCGGCCTGGTGGTAGGCGTGCTGACGGCCAGTTCGGCCACCGGCCAGCTGATCTTCCTGCCGATCGGCACCTGGCTGATCGAACACGTGGGCTGGCGCATGGCGCTCGCCCCCGTCCTGGTCAGCTGCGCGGTCGTCGCCCTCGCTGCCTTCCTGCTGATGCAAGACCGTCCGCGCGACATTGGCCTGCTGCCGTATGGCGCCGATCCTTCCGCAGTTACGCCAGCGCCTGCACCCCGCATGGGTTGGGGCGCGCCGTTTGCGATCCTGGCCGAAGCCTCGCGCAGCCGCACCTTCTGGCTGCTCGCCGCCACCTTCTTCATTTGCGGCCTCTCCACCAATGGCCTGATCCAGAGCCATTTCATCTCCCTGTGCGGCGACGCCGGCATGGGCGCCGTGCCGGCCGCCTCGGTGCTGGCGATGATGGGCGCCTTCGACCTGGTCGGCACGATCGCCTCCGGCTGGCTGTCGGACCGTATTGATAACCGCAAGCTGCTGTTCTGGTACTACGCCCTGCGTGGCTTGTCGCTGTTCTGGCTGCCCTACTCCGAGTTCACCCTGTACGGCCTGTCGCTGTTCGCCCTGTTCTATGGACTCGACTGGATCGCCACCGTCTCGCCCACCGTCAAGCTGGTGGCCCAGCGCTTTGGCAAGGAAAAAGCGGGCCTGGTATTCGGCTGGATCTTCGCGGCGCACCAGTTGGGCGCCGCCACGGCAGCGTTTGGGGCGGGACGCATTCGCACGTTGATGATGACGTATAACCCGGCGCTGTTTGTGGCCGGCGCGGCTTGCATCGTCGCGGCGCTGATGGCGCTGGCGATTCGGCGGCAGCAAAGTGGACCTGTGGTAGCGGGCGCGCCCGCTTAGTCAGGGAAGCTCGCAGCAGGGGGGACTGGCACAAGCGAAGCGCAGATGCCTGTCCCCATTTTGGGCCGCGGCGCATATTCTGTCCGCGCCGCTGAATTCTGGGGCGAAGTCAAAATGGGGACAGGCACCTGCGGCGCCAGTCCCCGGGCCTTATCCGGCCATGAACCCCACCACACTCTCGAAAAACTCCCGCGGCTGCTCGATCCACGGAAAGTGCCCGCTGCGCTCCAGCACCTGCAGGCGCGAACCGGCGATGCCCTGGGCGATGCGCTGGGCCG
>JBJMVV010000109.1:0-13247 GCA_045810505.1 Massilia sp. | reverse complement strand
CATCGAGTACCACGGCATCGGCCGTTCGGTGCTGACGCGGCGCTAAGGAGACGCGCATGCTTGATGACGTCCCCAGCCGCCTGCTCACGCCCGACAGCAATCCCCACCTGGCCGCGCCCGATCTGGGCGGCGTGCGCATTCTCGTGGTGGGCGATGTCATGCTGGACCGCTACTGGTTCGGCGAAGTCAGCCGCATTTCGCCGGAAGCGCCCGTGCCCATCGTACGGGTGGAGCGGCGCGAGGAACGGCTGGGGGGCGCGGCCAACGTGGCGCGCAATGTCGCTTCGCTGGGCGCCCAGGTGGGCCTGCTGGGCGTGGTGGGCCGTGACGAGGCGGGCGAACAGGTGGCGCAGTTGCTCAGCGAATCGAGCATCCACAGCTATCTGCAGCGCGATCCGGCCATCTCCACCATCATCAAGCTGCGCGTGATTGGCCGCCAGCAGCAGATGGTGCGGATCGACTTCGAGGACGCGCCCACCGACACGGTGCTACGCGACAAGCTGATTGCCTTTAACAGCAAGCTGGCCGACTTCGGCGTCATCATCCTGTCCGACTACAACAAGGGCAGCCTGGTCAACGTTGCCGCCATGATCGCCAGCGCCCGCGCCGCGGGCAAGATCGTGATGGTCGACCCGAAAGGCGACGATTTTTCGCGCTACGCGGGCGCCTCCATTCTCACGCCCAACAAGTCCGAGCTGAAACGCATTGTCGGCAGCTGGCATAGCGAAGAGCAACTGACCAGCAAGGCGCAGAAGCTGCGCGTCGAACTGGGCCTGGACGCCTTGCTGCTGACGCGCTCGGAAGAGGGCATGAGCTTGTACACGGCCGATGAAATCCTGCACATGCACGCCGCCGCGCGCGAGGTGTTCGATGTCTCCGGCGCGGGCGACACGGTGATCGCCACCATGGCCGCCATGCTGGGCGCGGGCATGCCGATGGCGGACGCCCTGATCGCCGCCAACCGCGCCGGCGGCATCGTCGTCGGCAAGCTCGGCACCGCCACCGTCACGCGCGAAGAATTGTTCGGTCTCGAGGCCTGAGCCGCTTGACTGCGCTCAGCAGTGCGCGGTCAACAAGCTGTTCCCACAGCCGTTGATGCTTGAGGATGGCGTGTGCCACCCTTCAATCACAACGGAGACGCAGAACATGATCAAACACTGGTTGCTGGCGGCGGCAATGGCCGCCACGATGGGCACGGCATTCGCCGAGGTCGACGTCAACAAGGCCGACGCGGCCGCCCTCGACGGCATCAAGGGCATCGGCGCCAAGAAAGCCCAGCTCATCATCGATGAACGCACCAAGGGCGGGCCGTTCAAGGACTGGGCCGATTTCGAGCGGCGCGTGAAAGGCGTGAAGGAAAAGTCGGCGCATAAACTGTCGGCGGCCGGGCTGACGGTCAGTGGCAAGTCGCTGGACGGGGGCGAGGTACGGACGGCTGCGGTGCCGAAGAAGGCTGTCGCTGCCGCGAAATAAAACGGAGGCGGGGACTGGCACTCGCTGCCTGACGCGGCCCGGCCTGTCCCCGTTTTTAAGCGAACTCAAATCGGGGACAGGCCGGGCCGCGTCAGGCACCGGGTGCCAGTCCCCAACGCGCAAAGCCCCACTCCGGCATACAATGTCAACTTGACCTTCAAGCAGAGCATTGTCCATGTCCTATAAAACCATCCAAGACACGATAGGCAACACGCCGCTGGTGCAACTGGTGCGCCTGCCGGGCGCAGAGGCGGCCGCCCGCAACAACATTATTCTCGGCAAAATGGAGGGCGACAACCCGGCCGGTTCCGTCAAGGACCGCGCGGCCCTGTCGATGCTAAGGCGCGCCGAAGAGCGGGGCGATATCAAGCCCGGCGACACCCTGATCGAAGCGACCAGCGGCAACACCGGCATCGCGCTGGCCATGGTCGCCGCCGTGCGCGGCTACAAGATGGTGCTCTTGATGCCGGACAATCTGTCGATCGAGCGGCGCCAGAGCATGGCGGCCTACGGCGCCCAGATCGTGCTCACGCCCAAGACGGGCGGCATGGAATATGCGCGCGATATGGCCGAGCAGATGCAGCGCGAAGGCAAGGGCATCATCCTCGACCAGTTCGGCAACGGCGACAATCCGCGCGCCCATTACGAAACCACGGGTCCCGAAATCTGGCGCGATACCGAAGGGCGCGTCACCCATTTTGTGAGCGCCATGGGCACCACCGGCACCATCATGGGCGTGTCGCAGTACCTCAAGGAACAGAACGAGGACATCCGCATCATCGGCGCCCAGCCCGAAGAAGGCTCCTCGATCCCCGGCATCCGCAAGTGGCCCGAAGCCTACCTGCCGAAGATCTTCGACCGCGCCCGGGTCGACCAGATTGAAAACGTCACCCAGGCCCAGGCCGAACACATGGCCCGCCGCATGGCCGCCGAAGAGGGCATCTTCTGCGGCATTTCCGCCGCGGGGGCTTGCGAGATCGCGCTGCGGGTTTCGCAGACGGTTGAGAATGCGACGATTGTGTTTATCGTTTGCGACCGGGGTGATCGCTATTTGTCGACGGGCGTTTTCCCAGCGTAATCAACAGAGCGTAGCGTACGGGGACTGGCCCTGCGGGCCTGTCCCCATTCTTTTGACGTTGCTTCAGATCTGAAAATGGGGACAGGCCTGCAAGGCCAGTCCCCGTTCGCTTCGCTCTTTAGTTTCCACGGCCCACAAACAACAATGCCGACCTCCCGTCACCAGGAAATCGGCATGCATCGTCACATCAGCGCAGTAAATCCGCGCGCTGAAATTACGCCTGTGGTTCGCCTTCTTTTGGCTTGAACTGCTTGTCGCTGATGCGGAACTTGTTGCGGCGGTCGCCCATCAGGTAGCGCAGGTCGCGGATCGAGAGATCGCTCACTTCGTGCATGCGGATCAGCAGCGATGCGCCGACGGGCAGGCGGTGGTGGCGGATCTTGGAGATGACCGGAGGCGCCACTTCGAGGGCGCGCGACAAGGCCGCGTCATTTTTCAGACGCAGGTTTTCGATCAGCGTGTCGAGCAACCGGTTAGGGTTGTACTGCAACAGATCGTCCGAATCCGAATCGCTGTTCATATCAATGCCGACTTGGTTTGTCATTTTCGATCATTCCTATTTGAGTTGTGCCACTGGTTCATAGACTCGGCGTTCGCGCTGCTACAACCATGTTAATTAGAGCTATCTGCAATGGTTTCCGAGAACACTTTGGAAAATATATACACAATTGTACAAGAATTCCCCATGTAATACCTGACAGCAATAAAATTTTACGTCTGGTGTTTCATTTCATTGTTGTCGCTATGCAACGTAGCCACATAGCAATTCTCTCACATATACGCCAAGTCGGAATTGTTTTATAAGTAAAATTAAGTGTAGTGCAATCGGCTGAAGTCGGCCGCACAAATGCGCTGCAATGTGGTTTTATTGCAATTTTCACGGGAGTATCAGGCTGGCAAGCATGTTGTGCATTGTCCAGCACGCCTTTTTGCGCGATATACTCGGGGGAGTACCAAAAGTTGTCCATCGAAAAACTCATGCTCAACTTCACCACATCGTTACAGTTGATTACAAAGTTTTACGGGGCGCAATGGCTAATTTCCTCGCGCATTGCGTATCGCGCGACCCAGATCGATTACTGACATAGCATAAAAATAACTGCGATTGTAATGGGTGATAGCGAAAAAGTTATTGGTTGCCAACCAATATTCTGTTGCTTCGGCACCATTTTGGAGGTCAACGAGTCCGAATAATGCTGTATTTGGCAAGTTTGCAGCGGTCGCGACCCCCGCTGCGGTCAGCTGATCCGGGCTGTAACTGGCCTGCAGGCCGCGCCCAAGCATGTTTTCCCAGGCGCGCGTGGCGGACACCTGGGCAGGCACCACGATCGGCGCGGCGCCGCTGGCGCGCCAGCCATGCTGCACCAGGAAATTGGCGACGCTGCCGATGGCATCGACGGGCGAGCTGCGCAGGTCGATCTTGCCGTCGGCATCGAAGTCGACACCGTAGGCCAGGATGCTGCCCGGCATGAACTGCGGCAGGCCAACGGCGCCCGCAAACGATCCGACCAGGCTGAAGGGATCGATGTTCGATTTGCGCGCCAGCAGCAGGGTGTTTTCCAGTTCGCCCTTGAAGAACACCTGGCGCTCGAGCCGGTTGGGCGCGTCAGGGTAAGCAAAGGCCAGCGTCGTGAGCACATCCATGACGCGGAAGCGCCCCGTGTTGCGGCCGTACACCGTCTCCACGCCGATGATGCCAACGATGATCTCGGCCGGCACGCCGTACTCGGCCTCGGCGCGGGCGAGGGCGTCGGCGTTCTGGTTCCAGAAGTCCACGCCCGCATTGATACGCACGGGTTCGATAAAACGGTCGCGATAGGCCTGCCAGTTTTTTGGCTTGCCTGGCGGCGCCGGTTTTACCAGCTGGACCGCCGCATCGATGTAGTTGACCTGCTCCATCACCTGCTTGAGCGCGGCCGGATCGAAGCCGTACTTGCTGGCCATATCGTTTTCAAAATCGGCCACCGCCGTCCAGCCGCGGAAGTTGACATTCTCGCCTTCCAGTTCGGCCTTGCGCGCGGCGGCCGCGGCGGCTGCCTTGGCCGCTTTTGCCTCCTGCGCCGCCCTGGCTGCCTTGCTTGCTTTGGCCGTGTGAACAACCGTCACCGCTTTCGGATGCGAGGATTTTTTATCAGCGGCCTGGGCCGGCACGGCCAGCGCCAGGCCATAGGCGGCGGCCAGCAGTAGGCAATGGCGGGGGCGAAACAGGAAGCGGTGCGGCGAGGAGAACAAGGACGTCATCGAAGTTTGTGTAGTAAGTTCTTGAGGGAGGCGAGCAGCCGCGGCGGGGCGGGCTGGGCGCCATATTTGTAGGCGATGTAGAGCCGCAGGAATTGGGCGGCGGCCTGTTTGCGGGCGGGCGCGAGATTGGCGGCCTCGACGCGGCGGCGGAAGTCGCTGGGCCCTTCGGCGCGTTCGCGAACCAGGCCCAGCCGCGCCAATTGCAGGCACAGGGCCGAGTATAGCCGATCGACCGGATCGCCACGGCGCCGTACGCGCCTGGCGTGCAGCACGGCGAGCAGTGCGGCGCACAGGGCCACGGCCAGCCAGCTGCGGTAATCCAGTGCGCTCGAGGCCAGCGCGCTGACGGCATTGCGCTGGCGCTCCGGCGTATAGTTCAGCACCCACTGGTTCCAGCCATTGTTGATGGCCGCCATGCGAAAGCGTAGCTGGCCCAGCACGGAGTCATTGTCAGCGCTGAAATTGAGCAATTTGTCGAGCGCCCCGTTGCCGAAGGGGCTGCTGGTGCGCCGCGGCCGCTTCGCGCCCAGGCGGACCCGCTCGGGCGCCACCGCCGCGGTGGGATCGACCCGCACCCAGCCCCGTCCGGCGAGCCACACTTCGGCCCAGGCGTGGGCGTCGGACTGGCGCACCGTCATGACGTCATTGACGGGATTGATTTCGCCGCCCTGGTAGCCGGTCACGACGCGCGCCGGCACGTCGGCAGCGCGCATGAGGAACACGAAGGCGCTGGCGTAGTGCTCGCAAAAGCCGGTCCTGGTCAGGAACAGGAATTCATCGACACTGTCGCGGCCCAGCGGCGGCGGCTCCAGGGTGTACACGAACTGGTCTTCGTGAAAGCGCCGCAGCGCCGCGTTGACGCGCTCGACCGGGTCGGGCTGGGCGCGCAGTGTGCTGGCCGCCTGCAATGTAAGGGGATTGAAGCCGTCGGGCAGGCGCAGCCAGCGCGCCGCATCGGGCAGCGACGCCTGCGCATCAAACCGGTAGCGCAGGTGCGACACCACGTCGTAGCGGATGCGCTCATCGACCGCTGTCAGCGTGCTCAGTTCCAGCGTATCGGACAGGGTCGTCAGATTGCCGGCCAGGCGGGGCGCGGCATCGGGCAGGTCGAGCGCGTACAGCCAGCGCTGGCCGGACGGTTCCAGGGTGATTTCCTGGCGCACGGGCGCGCCCAGGCCAGTGCGCACTACTTCGGCGCCGAGGCCGCTGGCGTGGCCCAGGCCCTGGGTCCAGGTGCGTCCGTCAAAATCGGCCAGCACGACGCCGCGCCAGTAGCGCTGGGCCGGTGGCGGCGCCGGCTCAAGAAAGCGCACACTAAAGGCGATCTCATCAGACTGCGCCAGCCGCGCCACATTGCCGGGCGCCATGGTATCGGACATGCCGGTGCGGCCCGAGGCGGCGTCCTCCGGCATGCCCCAGAGCGGCCCGTGCAGGCGGGGAAAGGCGACAAACAGCAGCAGCGCCAGCGGCGCCGCCGTCAGCACCAGCCGGGCCGACAGCCACAAACGGCGGCGCAGGCGCGGCACGGCGCCGGTGAACTGGAACGAGAGCTGGGCGGCGAACAGCACGATCACGGCGGCGAGCATCAACAGGGCCGTGCCCAGGCCCTGCGCATAAAAGAAGGTGGTCAGCAGCAGGAAAAAGCACAGGTAGATCACCACGTAGAGGTCGCGCCGGGCCCGCATCTCCAGCATTTTAAAGGCCACCAGCAGCACCAGCATGGCCACGCCGGCGTCGCGCCCGAGGATGGTCTGGAAGGTCAGCCAGATACCGCCGACGGCCCCCAGCGCCAGCGGCAGCAGCAGGGTGGCGGGCGGCAGGCGGGTGCCGCGCAGCGTGATCGCCACGCGCCAAGTCAGCGTGGCCACCGCCACGGCCGAGACCCACAGGGGCAGGTGCAGCAGGTGGGGCAGCAGCACCAGCACGGCGCCCGAGAGCAACATCAGGGTGTCGGCCTTGTCGCGCGGCAGGACGGCAATAAAATTCTTGATGTAAGCGCGCAGGGCAGCGATGGGGGCGGGCGCTTTCATGCGGCGTCAGCCTGATCGCGCGGCAGGCCGTACAGGGCCAGCGCCTGCAGGCAGGCCGCCTGGTGCGCCACGCCCGCGCCCGCGGGCAGTTGATCGCGGCCCAGCCGGAAGGCATACGGCAGGCCGCGCTGCTCGGCCATCAGCACCCAGCGGGTCAGGCGCGACAGGCGCGCTTCCAGATCCATGCTGGCGGGAAGGGCATCGAAGTCGAGCACCATTTCATCGGCGCCGCCGCCCTCGAAATGCTTGGTCACCAACTGGCCGCCGTCGGCCAGGTCGAGCCGGGCGATCTGGCGCCAGGCCAGGCTGCGCATCGAGTCGCCCGGCTGGTAATTGCGGATGCCGCCGAAGTCGTCCTGGCCGGCGCTGCCGCGGCCATCGTCGGCCTGCGCGCCTTCCAGCGGCAGCGGCGGCGCGTCGCTTTCCGGACAAGGATAGACCAGGGCGCGCAGGGCCGGTTGCCAGTAGCCCCAGGCCCGGAACAGGCCCAGTGGGAAGCGGCTGACCAGGCGCACCCGCGGTGCGGCCAGCCAGCCCCGTGTGCTGGTGGCGCAGGCCAGCGCCAGCATGGTTTCGGCGCCGCCAGCCGCATCGGCCAGGTAGCGCGGCGCGTCGCCGGCGAAATCGATGCCGACGGCGTAGCGGTCGAGCGAGCTGCGGTTGATCACGTAGAGCTCGAACCTGGCTTCGGCGCCGGCGAACACGGGCGCCACCCGGCCCGGGCGCAGCGACAGATTGGCCAGGTTACGGTAGGTCATCAGCATGTCGACGATGCCGCAGGCAGTGAGCAGGAAGGCCAGGCCAAAGCCCAGACCCAGGCTGTAATTGGTGGCGCCCACCAGCAGCACCAGCACCAGCGCGCAATAACCCAGCCCGGCGTTGGTGGGCAGGATGTAGACGCGGCGCCGGTGCAGCAGCACTTCGCCGCTTTCCGCGCCGCGCCTTGGAAACAGCGCCAGCTGCAGGCGGCGGCGCCAGCGGGCCGGTTTGCGGGCAGGGGGGACGCTGGCGCCGGCAGCTGCGGCTGCGGCTGTGGAGCGCGCGCGCGCCTGGGAAGGATTCATCGGCGGCGCGGTCAGACCGGCACGGACTGCTGCAACTGCAGCACCAGGTCACGGCTGGCCACGGCCACCCCATGCGCCGATTTGAGGGGGCGCAGGCGGTGCGCGCACACGGGCACCAGCATGGCCTGCACGTCCTCCGGTATCACGTGATCGCGTCCTTCCAGCGCGGCCCAGGCGCGCGCGGCCCGCAGCAGGGCGATGGCGGCGCGTGGCGAGAGCCCCTCGGCAAACAGGCCGTCGCGGCGCGAAGCCTGTGCCAGCGCCTGCACGTAATCAATCAGGGAGCTGGAGGCATGCACGCTGCCCAGCGCCGCCTGGGCCGCCGCCAGTTCCTCCGGCTGCATCGCGGCCGGCAGGGCCTTGAGCATGGCGCGGCGGTCCTCGCCCATCAGCAGGGCACGCTCGGCGGCCGCATCCGGATAACCCAGCGACAGGCACATCAGGAAGCGATCCAGTTGCGACTCCGGCAGGGGGAACACGCCCACCTGGTGCGAGGGGTTTTGCGTGGCGATGACGAAAAATGGGCTGGGCAGGGCGCGCGTGACGCCATCGGCGCTGACCTGGCGTTCTTCCATCGCCTCAAGCAGGCCCGACTGGGTTTTCGGGGTGGCGCGGTTGATCTCGTCGGCCAGCAGCACCTGGGTGAAGATGGGGCCTGGATGAAACACAAAGCCATTTTTTTCGCGCTCATAGACGGAGATGCCTGCCACATCGGCCGGCAGCAGGTCACTGGTAAATTGCACGCGGTTGAAGCGCAGACCCAGCGAAATGGCCAGCGCGTGGGCCAGGGTGGTCTTGCCGACGCCGGGCACGTCTTCCACCAGCAGGTGCCCGCCCGCCAGCAGGCAGGTCAGGGCCTGGCGGACCTGCAGATCCTTGCCGACGACGATCTCGCCGACCTGGCGCGCCACCGTGTGCATTTTCTTGAACATTGCTGCCTTTTTAATGGTTTCAACACAAATTCAATAGCGTCAATACAACATCTTGCCGCGCCCGCTTGCCGCCGATCGGGGGCGCGCGGCGAGCGCCTGGCATGGTAGATTAGCGCACGGTCGCACTTGCACCGTAGCGACATGGACCCTCCGCAAAGATTCTATAAGAGAACCGCCGCGGCAGGTCTGAAAAACATGGCATCAGGATACAAAACTTACTTTATGAGCACAGCCATCTACAGCCACCCCGATTGCCTCAAGCATGAAATGGGGGAGTGGCACCCGGAATGCCCGGCCCGCCTGCAAGCCATTGAAGATCAATTGATCAACGCCCGGCTGGACGGCCTGGTCGAGCGGCGCGAAGGCCCGCTGGCGGAAATCCCCGCCCTGATGCGCAATCACACGCCGGAAGCCATCGCCGCCATCCGCGACAACCTGCCGGACGAGGGCAGCTATTTTCCGATCGACGGCGACACCATCCTCAACGCCCACAGCTACCAGGCGGCCCTGCGCGCCGCCGGCTGCGCCATGGCCGCCACCGATGCCGTGCTGGCGGGCGATATCGACAATGCCTTCTGCGCCATCCGCCCGCCCGGCCACCACGCCCGGCCCGGCAACGCCATGGGCTTCTGCCTGTTCAACAATATCGCGCTGGCGGCCCATCATGCGCTCGACGGCCATGGCCTGGAGCGGGTGGCAATTGTCGATTTCGATGTCCACCACGGCAATGGCACGGCCGAGTCCTTCCGCGACGATGCGCGCGTGCTGATGGCCAGCTTTTATCAGCACCCGTTTTATCCGTACAGCGAACCGGAGAGTGTCACCGACCGCTGCGTCAACCTGCCGGTGCCGGCCCGTTCCGGCGGCGACGTGGTGCGCAAACTGGTGCAGGAACACTGGCTGCCCGCCCTGCATGCCTTCCGGCCCCAGCTGATTTTTATTTCGGCCGGCTTCGACGCCCACCGCGAGGACGACCTGGGCGAAATGGCCCTGGTGGAAGCGGACTATGCCTGGATGACGCGCCAGATCATGGCGGTCGCCGCCGAGCACTGCCAGGGCCGCATCGTCAGCTGCCTGGAAGGGGGCTACAACCTGTCGGCGCTGGGACGCAGTGTGGCCGCGCACGTAAAAACGCTGGCGCAGCTGGACTGAACTTTTCGACCCTGATTCGGTCTTATCCTTCACACAACTCTGGAGGATGACATGAACATGCTTGCGCGGTGGTGGTCGGTCGTACGTTTGTGCAGTCTATGCAGTCTGTCCGCGTTGATGTTGCTGGGCGCTCTCCCTGCCAGCGCGTCCGCGGAAAACTACTCTTTGTGGGTGAAGGGCCGCACTGCCGGGGGCGCAGTCGGCAATTACCAGGATTTCAGCTACTGGGGGCCTGGTGAAGTCAACGGCGGCGTCAACAAGCGCGCAGTCAACTGGGATGGCGCCAGCAGCATCGCCAGTCAGAGCGGCACGCTGCGCAATGCCATGGACTGCTTCTGCACTGGAAGCAACTGGTGTTACGTTGCAGCCTTCAGCGCGGGCGATCCCCTGGTTGGCTACACGCTGGCCAACTTCGGCGCCTCCGAACGCCCCGTACAGAATGCCGTGCCAGACGCTAACGGCATATGCGGCGCTGCGGGCGGCGGCGGGGAGGGCGGCGGCCCCACGCAAACGGGATGGAACATCAAATGGGTGCGCGTGGCGGCCGGCGCCGCTGGCGGCTCCGAACTGGCCGATGTGGGCGCCTGGGCCGTTGACGAAGCGCTCGCGCGCGACCTGCGCACCACCACCATCCGCGCCATGTACAACCACAACGACACGGCGGGGGTGATGTTCTATATGTACGCGGGCGCCCGCGGCACCCTGTATTCCTTCATCCTGCCGGGCCAGGACGATGAAGTGGTGGCCTACCACAGCGCGGGCGGCGTGGCCGGCAGCGGCGGCGGCGCCTACTGCAATCCGCGCAACTGGTTCTGCAAGGACCTGACCCTGGGCGAAGGTCCCAACGAGGGCGGCACGCCCAAGTGGAACGGCCACTCGGTGGTGTTCCGCGACGACGGTGAACGATACAGCCATTATTTGCAGGACAACTGGCAGGGCATCGTAGCGCCGATGCGGGCGGACATGGAGACGACCGCCTTGTAGCGCAGCGCCGGCCTAGAAAATTCGCACGCCGTCGGCGGCGCTGAGGGCGGCGCGGCGCTTCTCGCGCGAACTCATGCGCTTGCCGTGGATGACAACGACGGCCATATTGCCCGCGCTGGCGATGGGTTGGCTGACGGCAGCTGACGCCTGGCTGTCCGGGGTGGCGGCGCGCGCGTTGTGTTCGGCGGCGGCAGCGACCAGCAAGCCCGCCGCCACGACCAGGCCGAAAATCAGTTCCATGTGTTTCAGTGGGTTCATCGCAAGCCTCCAGTGCAGGAGACCATTATTAATTTTTCGCTGCGGCAATTCTTTGCGCGGCATCAAGTAAATGCTTGGAGGGAAGGGCAGGCGTGGCATCGGCATCGGCAGGGGCGTGGCGCGCGCCGGGCCCGGCCGGCGGCGCAGAAAGTCGCGGCGGCGGGGGCAAGCACGTAAAATAGCGGCATTGTCCAAAGAGTGAAAGCCCAGCATGTCGATCCAATGGTACCCAGGCCACATGAACGCCGCCCGCAAGAAGGCGGCCGAACAGATGGAGAACACCGACCTGGTGATCGAAGTGCTGGACGCCCGCCTGCCCGAAGCGAGCTGTAACCCCATGGTGGAAGAGCTGCGCCTGTTCCGCCAGCGGCCCTGCCTTAAAATCCTCAACAAGGTCGACCTGGCCGACCCCGAGGTCACGGCAGCCTGGACGGCTTATTACGATGCCCAGGAAGGCGTGTCAGCCTATCCCATGACGACCAAGAAGCCGGCCGACGTCGCCCGCATCCCCGCGCTGTGCCAGTCGCTGGCGCCGCACCGTGGCGTGCCCACCAAGCCGCTGCGCATCATGATCATGGGCATCCCGAACGTGGGCAAATCCACCCTGATGAATGCGCTGCTGAAGAAAAAAGTGGCCAAGGTGGGCGATGAGCCGGCTGTCACCAAGATCCAGCAGAAGCTCTATCTCGGCAAAAACATCATCCTGGTGGATACTCCCGGCATGCTGTGGCCCAAGATCGCCCTCGCCACCGACGGCCTGATGCTCGCCGCCAGCCACGCAGTGGGCTCGAACGCCCTGATCGAAGAAGAAGTGGCCGTGTTCCTGGCCGAAGTGCTGCTGGAGCGCTACCCCCACTTGCTGAGCGCGCGCTACGGCTTCAAGACCGAGGGCCTGGACGGCATCGGCGTCGTCGAAGGCGTCGCTGCCCGCCGCGGCTACCGCCAGAAAGGCGGCGACCTCGACTTCGAAAAAGCCGCCCACACCTTCCTGCAGGACTACCGCACCGGCGCCCTCGGCCGCATCAGCCTGGAAACCCCTGACACCCGCGCCCGCCAATTAGCCATCCACGCAGCCGCCATGGCCGACAAAGCCGAAAAAGCCGCCGCCGCCGCCGCCGAAAAAGCGGCCAACGCGGCCCGCGGCAAGCGGGGCGCCTGAGATCGCTCGGTCATCGGCGCTTGCAGCGGTTCCCATTTTTGATCACCCGGTGACGGCTATCTCGCTCCGCCGCGGGGCTCAGCTTTCGGCATCATAGTAAAACTCGCGAAGCTCCTGCCCACAGCGGCAAGCCGCGGCAAGCCTGGCCGCCCACTGCACCGCATCCGCCCTCGACGCAAGCTCGAGCACACAAAAGCCGCCATCGAACTTCCTGGTCTGGGGATAGGTCTCGCTGGCGCAGTTTCCATCAGCGTCAACCATGACTGGCGCGACCTCAGCGTTGAGGCCACCGGCAAACACATACACCCCGGCAGCCTTGGCCTCCCGAATCACCGCACGGGAGGCATCGCCCACTGCGGCCATGTCTTCGGCGGCAACCACCATGGCGCTGGCAGGGAAGGAGATCAGATATTTTGTCATGATGCCTTGCTCGATGGTGAAGTGCGCTGATGGGCCAGTGCTTCGCTTGGCGAAATGTCGCGTTCCAGTTGCCGGGCGATGAAGACTCAGCCATTCCGTCCGCCGCTTACTTGAGCCTTTCCCAACGCCCTGCTGTCCATTTCAGCAGCATATCTGGCGCCAATGGATTTGCTGATTGCAGCGCAAGCTTGCGTGAAAGCGTGAGTAAGGCGTCTTGCGCAACGGGCGTTGATTCTGACACGTACAAGACCTGATCCGTGGTCGGCAAAGCGATGATTAACTCGCCATGTTGAGCCTGCGCAAGCGTCGTCCATTGCGCGGGTAAAGCCACCCGCCCGACCTCGCTAAAACCGGGGTTGATGGTCCCGATCTGACCGGCACTCACGGGTTTGGCCGTCTCGGACAAGGGCGCCAGGCTGTTCGTCAGATTTATCGACGCCAATGCAAATAGCGCAT
>JBJMVV010000108.1:0-44906 GCA_045810505.1 Massilia sp. | reverse complement strand
CTCGAACACGAGCGAGGCAGGGTGGCCTGTCCGCCCACCCCCATCGAGATTGTGCTGGCCGAAGCCACCTGGCGCGACGAGCACCTGCTGCGCCTGTTAAAAGAGCGCCTGGGCAAGATTGAGTTGACCGCCCCCGTGATCGGCCTGTGCCTGGAAGCGCCCCAGGTGCAGCCGATGGCGCCGCCCAGCGAATCGCTGTTTCCCGAACCGGGCGGCAGCGAACAGGACCAGTTGCGCATGCTGGAATTGCTGGTGGCGCGGCTGGGCCCGGACAATGTGCTGCAAGCCGTGCCCCAGGCCGACTACCGGCCCGAGCTGGCGAACGTCTGGATCCCCGTCGGCAAGCAGGTCCGCGCCGCCGCCCGCGCCGCCCAGATGCCCCCGGACGTGCTCAGCCTGCCGCGCCCCAGCTGGCTGCTGGCCAAACCGATCGCCCTGCTGATGCGCAACCACCGCCCCTTTTACGGCTCCCCTTTAAAAATCGCTTCCACCCCCGAACGCATCGAAGCAGGCTGGTGGGGCCAGCCCCACACCCGGGATTATTTTATTGTGGAAGGACAGGACCACGCCCACTACTGGGTATATCGGGAAAGGATCGTCGGCGCGGCGGAAGACGCGGAACCGCGGTGGTATTTGCATGGTTTGTTTGCTTGAGTGGGGAGGTGCTCACAGGGTTGCCAGCTTGCTATGGGGACAGGGAGCACATACACTCGGCTATTCTTAACGCCTATAATTGGCCAGAAGCAGACAATGAAAAGGCATGAACATGGCGCGGGTTCGACTGATTGTCTTTGACTTGGATGAAACCCTGGTGCATGCGACCGAAGTTGCCTTACCGTATGCCCACAACTTTCAAGTCGGCCCGTATTTTGTCTACGTACGGCCATTTGCGTCTGACCTAATCAGGTTCTGTGCATCGCATTTCGAGATCGCGGTCTGGTCCTCATCAAGCGAACGTTACGTGGAGACGGTCACAGCGGAGTTGTTCGGGACTTCGTTTCCCCTTGCATTTTCATGGGCGGTTTCAAAGTGTATTCAAAAGGTCGATGCCAAAAGTAACGGTTATGTGTACATCAAGGACTTGCGCAAAGCGTTGAAGTACGGGTATACCGCAGATGAGATCATCATGATTGACGACAGCCCCGAGAAGCTTCAACGGCAGCCGACGCGGCATATCTGCCTGCCGGCTTTCACAGGCGATTCGTTTGATACGGAACTTCTTGATGTTATCGAACGCGTGAAGACAATGGCGGGAATCCAATCAGCTACCGCTTAACGGGAATGCCTGCAATGGATCCATAGCGGGCGTTCGCTGACAGACTTCTTTCGGCAAAAGCAGACTTTTACGGACCTGCTCGCCCAGGCGGCCGGCCTTTACTTCTCTCCTAAATAAGCAACAAGTTCCTCATACCCACCTATACGTTGCCCGTCGATATAGGTCTGCGGCGTCGTCTCGACGCCCTCGTCCTGCATGAAGGTATCGACTTCGCTGCGGGTGGTCAACTGATGATCCTCGACCTGGTAACCCGCCCTTTTCAATAATTCGAGCGACTTGACGCCCCATGGACACGTATGTTCTGGCGTGACCATCCGGCGCAGCAATGCTTGTTTCGATTCCATTGACATGTTGACCCTTTCACTATTTTCAAATTGCCTGTGACAACCCCACGAGCGCTTGCATCGTGGGTTCGAGATTAAGCGGGTCGTGTTGGCCGCGCCGTGCGTCAACGCACGCACCGTCGCAATCAAACGGTGGAAGTCTGGTGCGGCGTCGCTGTCGTTTTCAGCTGTGCGGCGCAGCGTGCTGCGCGCGCTCCTTTGAACGCTGAAGACGGTGGTGCCGACCAGCGTGCCGGTCTGATCGACTATTCGGGAGAAAAATTCAATGCCTTGCCGCCTTGCTGAATCTGGTGCACAGTAAGCCTTCCATGCTCAACAATGACGGAGGCAGCCATGCGCAGTGTACGGACAGAATTTACGGGCGCCGAAGGACAGGTGCTGGCGGCCAGTCTGGAAACACCGGACGGGCCAATCCGGGCCTACGCCTTGTTTGCCCACTGTTTTACCTGCGGCAAAGATGTGTTCGCCGCCACGCGGATTGCGCGGGCCCTGAGCGAAGTGGGCATCGCGGTGCTGCGTTTTGATTTCACTGGGCTGGGCAATAGCGAGGGCGATTTTGCCAACACCAATTTTTCATCGAATGTGGCGGACCTGGTGGCTGCCGCGGCGTTTCTGCGCGAACAGCATCAGGCGCCGTCGCTGCTGATTGGACACAGCCTGGGCGGGGCGGCCGTGCTGGCTGTGGCCAGCGAGGTGCCGGAAGTGAAAGCGGTGGTGACGATTGCCGCGCCGAGCGACCCTGCGCATGTGCACGGACTGTTTGGCGAAGCAATCGAGATGATCGAACAGGAAGGCGAGGCGCTGGTGCAACTGGCGGGGCGGCCTTTTCATATCAAAAAGCAATTCCTGGAGGATTCAGCACAGCACAAGCTGGGCTCGAAAATCGCCGGGCTGCGGCGCGCCTTGCTGGTGATGCATTCACCCCGTGACGACACCGTCGACATCAGCAATGCCGTGGAAATTTTCAGCGCCGCCAAGCATCCGAAAAGTTTTGTCTCGCTCGACGACGCCGATCACTTGCTGAGCAAGCGGGAGGACGCGGCATACGTGGCGGGCCTGATTGCGGCGTGGAGCGGGCGCTACATCGCAGCGCCTGCAATCTGACATAAAAAAAGCGCACCGAACATGCGCTTTTTGTTTTCAGGATGGCGGGATTACTCGTCGTCGAACTCTTCCGCCAGATTCTTCCAGCCCTTGCGCTTGGCAAACTCGCTGAATTCTTCCGGCGCTTCCAGCACGATCAGCTTGCTGTCCTGCAAACCAGGATCGCTGTGGCCGAAGTCGGGGCCGGCATAGCCCAGCGCACGCAGGCGATCGATGATGTTTTTGACGAGCGTTTTGTCCTTGTAGGCGCCGGCCTCGACGGGCTTGGCGAAGTCGACGAACACGTCGATGATGCCGTAGCCTTCGTCGTAGATGCGGATGCCCTTGACCTCGTGGGTGCGGGCGCTGCTGTCGGTGGCCTTGAAGGGGCCGCTCAGTTGGATGTCGGTATCGGTAGTCATACCATCAAGCATACACCAGCAGCGCCGCGCACGAGGCGCGCGCGACGCTGCTTCGATCAGGGCAGGGCCTTGAAAATCGTGGCGAAGCGGTCCTTCGTTCCGGCAATCCGCTCCAGGTGCGGATAGCGCAGGCCATCGTGATAATCAAGTGCAATAGTGCGGAAATTATTGCCCTGCTTGATCAGCAGATTGATGGGGGCCGTCGTGCCCTTGGCGGCCTTGATGGCGGCCTTCAATACGTCCGGCTTGTAGGCGCGGTTGTTGACGGCGACGATGCTGCTGTTGCCGGCAAGACCCGCGCGGAAGGCCACGCCGTCCCAGATCACGCCCGTGACGCCGCCGTCGGCCTTGATCGACAGACCCAGCGAATAGGCGAAGCTGCTGGACTTCGATTGCTCGTCGGCAGCCTTGGAATAGTCGCTTGGCGTGTCCTTGTAGACCAGCTGGTAGCCGGCGCGGGCCAGGCCGTCCAGCGGCGCGCCTTTCGCATGGCCGTCGAGACGGCTGCGCAGGAACGGCGCCCAGTCGAAGGGCTGCACCTTGTTGAGGGCGGCGACGACATCGTCGAAGGTGTAAAAGGCGGGCAACATGCTGCCGTCCTCGATGCCATAAAACGCGCGCGCAAAATCGTCCAGCGAGCGCTTGTCGCCCGACATCTCGCGGATTTTCGTGTCGACGTCGATCCAGATCAGCATGCCTTCGACGTAGTAATCCTCACCCCGCTGCCAGTTGCTCCAGCCCATGGGGCGGCGGCCGCTGATGATGGGTTCGTTGACGGTGTCCTGCATGGCGCGCCAGGCGCGACCGGGCTGGTTGTCATACAGGGCGGCGTAGGCGGCCAGCACCTCGAGCGTGGTCTTTTGCGAAATCAGGCCCGAGCGGGCAGCCAGCACCTTGCCCCAGTACTGGGTCTGGCCTTCGTACACCCACAGCAATTCGTTCTGCAGCGGCGTATTAAAGTTCGGCACGTTCTGGCCGGCCGGGCGGCGGAATTTGCCGTCCCAGGAGTGGGTGTACTCGTGCGAGAGCAGGTCGCGCCCCGCCTCGTTTTTCGTCCAGTCCGAGAAATAGCCGGGCTTGACGCCGTTTTCGCTGGACTGGTGATGCTCGCGGCCGACGCCACCGAATTCATCGGACTGGGCGAACAGGAAATCGTAGTGCTTGTAGTGATGCGAACCGAACAGCTTGCGGGCCTGCTTGATCAATTCGCGGTGGGGCGCGATCTGCTCGGGTTTCGCGTCCAGGTTCTCCGGGCTGTCGGCCACCATGTCGAGGAACACGGGCACCTTGGCGCCCGGATCGAGATCGATCCGCTTGAAGTAGCGTCCCGCAAACAGGGGCGAGTCGATCAGGGTTTCCAGGTCGAGCGGCTTGAAATCGACCACGTCGCCCGTGCGCTTGTCCGTTTCCAGGGCGCTGCCAAACTGCCATCCGGCGGGGAAGGTGATGCTGGGCTGATAGGTGATGCGGCGCGCCACGTAGCCGGCCGGATACAGCGTCACCGAGGGCCACTGGATGCCGAGGATATCGTTGGTAATCGTGATGCGGCCCTGGCCGCCATCGAGTGGCGAAAGAAACTGGTATTCGGCTTCCAGTGTCGTCACGCCTTCCGGCACGGTCAGGTGGAAAGCGTACACCTCGACGGGATCGCGCACCCACTCGATTGGCTTGCCATTGCCGGAAAACTTCAGGCCAGCCAATTGATTCAACACATTGTTCGGGCCATGGTTGGCGGGCAGCCACTGCGGGTACAGCATCGTCATGGGGCCCGGTTTGACGGGGATGGCCATCGTCATGCGGAACAGTTGCTGGCTCAGGTTGGTCGCATCAACCTTGAGCACGATGGTGCCCGGGTAATCGACGTCTTGTGGGACCGGCACTGCGGCCTGGGCGCCGGAGGCAAACAGGGTGGCGAAGGCGAGGGGAAGCAGCTTGCGGGCGAGGCGGTTCTGGAAGGAAGCGGGCATGTGGGGCAAGAAGAATGGTTGATTAGTCAAGTATATGGGCAAGTGTAGCACGCCGAAAAATTTTTGCTTTTTCGATTTATTTGTCGAATTTTTTTCAGCCCATTGGGCAAAAAATCGTATTTTTCAAGGCCTTGAAAAGCCCTTGTCGCGATCCTAGATTGGACGCAGCAGATGCTCCACGGAGGTCTGCCCATCTATCGCTTAACTTACACAAGGATATTTATCATGCGTACTTTTGACCTGACTCCATTGTATCGTTCCGCTATCGGTTTTGATCGCCTGGCCAACCTGCTCGAGCAGCGCGCTGATGCGCAGCCCAGCTACCCGCCATACAACATCGAACTGGTGAGCGAAAACAACTACCGCATCGTCATGGCGCTGGCTGGTTTCAGCCGTTCGGAAATTGAAATCGTTACCGAACGCGACGCCCTGCACGTGACGGGCCGCAAGCAGAAGGACGAGCAGCAAAAAACCTATCTGCACCGCGGCATTGCAGCCCGTGATTTCGAGCAGCGCTTCCAGCTGGCCAATCACGTCAAAGTCACCACCGCCTCGTTCGACAACGGCATGCTGACGATCGACCTGGTACGTGAAGTGCCCGAGGCCCTCAAGCCCCGCAAGATCGCCATCGACGGTGGCGAGAACGTGCAGGTGCTTGAGCAGCAAGCTGCCTAAGGCCTGACTGGCTGTAAATTTGTGGTGTTGTAAATGAAGAGGGCGCCTGTAGTCGAGGGCGCCCTCTTTGCATGTGTGCGGCGAGCTTAAGCAAGTACTAAGACTGCCCGTGCACACTGCAAGCCATGGGAGCCGTGCCACATCGGCCTCAAGCAACAAAGAACTTATTTCGATCCCTTGCATTTTGATTCCAGGAGTGCGACACATGCAAACCCCCAGTGCAGTTACTGCCATCTCCGCCAAGCGCCTGACCTTGGCACTCGCTACGGCCGGCGCTATCGGCGGCGCAGTGGGCGCAATTGCAGTCAATCATAATAACGCCGTCTCCGCCCCCGTGCCGGCCGCCGCGCTGGCGCCTGTGGCTGCCGCTGCAGCGGCCCCGGCAGCAGCGCAGGCAGGCACGGCGCCTGCCTCCACCCCGGTGGCCATGGCGCTGCCGGATTTCACCTCCATCGTCTCGCGCATGGGCCCGGCCGTGGTCAACATCCAGGTCATGGGCACGACCAAGACTGCGCTCACGCGCGGCCAGGGCGGCCAGGGCCCGCAAATGGACGAGGACGATCCCTTCTTTGAATTTTTCCGGCGTTTCCAGGGTCCGCAGAATCCCCGCGGCCAGCAACGCGACAGGCCCGTTTTTGGCGCCGGTTCCGGGTTCATCGTCAGCCCGGACGGCGTCATCCTCACAAATGCGCACGTGGTGCGCGACGCCAAGGAAGTCACGGTCAAGCTGCAGGACCGGCGCGAGTATCGCGCCCGTGTGCTGGGCTCGGACCCCAAGACCGACGTGGCGGTATTGAAAATTGATGCGAAAAACTTGCCCGTGGTCCCGATCGGCAATTCCAAGGAATTGAAAGTGGGCGAGTGGGTGCTGGCGATCGGTTCGCCCTTTGGCCTGGACAGCACCGTCACCGCCGGCGTGGTCAGCGCCAAGGGCCGCTCGCTCGATGGCGACTCCGCCGTGCCTTTCATCCAGACCGACGTCGCCGTCAATCCCGGCAACTCGGGGGGTCCCCTGTTCAATACCCGTGGCGAAGTGGTCGGCATCAATTCGCAGATCTACAGCCAGACGGGCGGCTACCAGGGTCTCTCGTTCGCCATCCCGATCGATGTGGCGAGCCGCATCAAGGAGCAACTGGTTGCCACCGGCAGCGTGCGGCATGCCAAACTGGGTGTGACGGTGCAGGAAGTGAACCAGGGCTTCGCCGATTCCTTCAAGCTCGAGTCGCCCGAAGGCGCGCTGGTGTCGAGCGTCGAACGGGGCGGGCCGGCCGACAAGGCAGGCTTGAAATCGGGCGACGTGATCCGCAAGCTCGACGGCCAGCCCATTGTCGCCTCCGGTGATTTGCCTGCAATGCTCAGTCTGGCGAAGCCGGGCCAGCAGATTGCCATGGACGTCTGGCGCGATGGTAAGATCGTACGCATCGGCGCCCGCCTTGGCGACGCCACCGACAAGGCTGCGCCGGAAGAAAAAGCGTCACTGGCAGCCAATAGTGGCTCGAAACTGGGACTGGCACTGCGGCCACTGGCGCCCGTTGAAAAGCAGGAGTCGGGGCTGGTCAACGGCCTGGTGGTGGAAGACGCCGATGGCGCCGCAGCCAACGCCGGTGTGCAGCCGGGCGACGTACTGCTGTCGATCAATGGCCGCAGCGTCGGCAGCATCGACCAGGTACGCCAGGAGGTAGGCAAGTCGTCGAAGTCGGTCGCCCTGCTGATCCAGCGTGGCAGCGACAAGATTTTTATTCCTGTGCGGATCGGCTGATGCTGTTCTTCCACCGCACGAACCTGGAGTCATGATGAGGCTGTTGCTGGTGGAAGATGATGTGATGATTGGCGAAGTGGTGCTCGACCTGCTCAGGGCCGAGCACTACGCCGTCGACTGGGTCAAGGACGGCGAAATGGCGGACACGGCCCTGGTGCAATCGCAAAACTATGACCTCGTCCTGCTCGACCTGGGCCTGCCCAGGAAAGACGGCATTGAAGTGCTGCGCTCCATGCGCGCGCGCAAGGACCGCACGCCCGTATTGGTGGCCACGGCGCGCGACGCCGTCAGCCAGAGAATCGCCGGCCTCGACGCGGGCGCCGACGACTACGTTTTAAAACCCTACGATCTCGACGAATTGCTGGCGCGCATCCGTGCGCTGCTGCGCCGCGCCGCCGGCCGCGCCGAGCCCGTGTTTGAATACAATAACATCAGCATCAATCCGGCCACACGCGAAGTGATGGTGGCAGGCGTTCCCGTCACTTTGTCGGCGCGCGAATGGGCCGTGCTCGAAGCGCTGATTTCCCGCCCGGGCGCCGTGCTCTCGCGGGCCCAGCTGGAAGAAAAGCTCTACAGCTGGCGCGATGAAGTCTCCAGCAACGCCGTCGAAGTGTACATCCACGGCCTGCGCAAAAAGCTCGGCAGCGAGCTGATCCAGAACGTGCGCGGGGTGGGCTACATGGTGCCGAAGTTATGACAGGTTGCCCATGAAGTTGCCAGGTATCGACAAGCTTCCCCAGATTCCCCAGTTGCCGCAGATGACGCACTCCTTGCGCGGCCGCCTGCTGTGGTTTTTATTGGCCGCCATCAGCATTGCCGCCGTGGCCCAGGCAAGTATTGCCTATCGCACGGCACTGAACGACGCCGACCAGATTTTCGATTACCACATGCAGCAGATGGCGCTGTCCCTGCGCTCGTCCGCGCCGCTGGCCAATAGCGACCAGACGGCCAAGGCGGAAGCGGGCGCCGCCGGCGAAAACAATGACCTGGTGGTGCAGGTGTGGACCCCCGACGGCGTGCAGGTGTTCCGCACGGTATCGAGCGCGCGCCTGCCGCAGCGCGCCGTGCTGGGCTTTTCGAATGTCGTCGCCAACGGTACAACTTATCGGGTATTTTCCGTCCAGACCAATACCCAGACCCTCCAGGTGGCCCAGGACATGGCGGTGCGGCGCAATATGGCGGGCAATCTTGCCCTGCGCACGGTGGGGCCGATTGCCGTCATGATGCCGATCCTGATGCTGGTGGTGTGGTGGGTGGTCAGCGGCTCGCTGGAACCGGTGGCGCGCGTGCGCTCGCAGGTGGCCTCGCGCCAGGCCGACGATCTCTCGCCCGTCTCGGAAGCGGGCTTGCCCGACGAAGTGCAGCCGCTGGTGCATGAATTGAACTTGCTGTTCGGTAGGGTGCGCACGGCCTTCGACGCCCAGCAGAATTTTGTGGCGGACGCGGCCCACGAATTGCGCACGCCCCTGGCCGCCCTGAAACTGCAGGCGCTGAGCCTGGAGCGGGCCGAAAGTCCCGAGGCGCGCCAACTGGCGGTATCGCGCCTGACCTCCGGTATCGAACGGGCCACCCGGCTGGTTGAACAATTGCTGGTGCTGGCCCGCCATGAAGCGAGCTCGCAGGATACGCCGGCCAGCGAGCAGGTGGCGCTGGCCGACCTGGCCCGCCGCGCCGTCGGCGACCTGGTTGGTGTGGCGCAGCAGAAAGGCGTTGACCTGGGCCTGCACCGGGCCGACGAGGTGCAGGTCGCCGGCCGGGTGGACGCCCTGATGATCCTGCTGCGCAACCTGGTCGACAACGCCATCAAGTACACGCCCGCCGGCGGCACCGTCGATATCGAAGTGAGGAAAGATGAGCACGGCGCCGCCGTGCTGACGGTGGAGGACAGCGGGCCCGGCATTCCGGCGGAGGAACGCGAGCGCGTGTTCGACCGCTTTTACCGGATCGCCGGCAGCGAGGCGGCCGGCAGCGGCCTGGGACTGGCCATCATCAAGGCCATTGCCGAGCGACATGGCGCCACGCTCACCCTGGGCCAGTCCGAGCGCCTCGGCGGCCTCGCTGCGCGCGTCAGCTTCCCGGCCTGAGGGAACAAGCATGCCCACCGTGCGTTACCGTATCGTCAACGTGTTTGCCGAGACACCGTTCGGCGGCAATCCGCTGGCCGTGATCGAAGATGGCAGTGGTCTCGACGAGGCCACCATGCAAGCCATTGCGGGCCAGTTCAATCTGTCCGAGACCACCTTTATTTTGCCTTCAAGCAGCGCCGCGGCGCGGGTGCGCATTTTTACGCCCACCTACGAAATGCCATTTGCAGGCCATCCCACTTTGGGCACGGCGGCCGTGGTCGCAGAGACGGCTGGCGTATCGTTTGCCCTTGAAATGAAAGCCGGATTGATTCCCGTGCGGCGGCTGGACGGACGCTGGCGCCTGCAGGCGAACCAGGCGACCCAGCGGCCGATGGAAGCGGGCAGGGCAGACCTGGCCGCGATGCTGGGCCTGCCGACTGAGCGCCTGCGCGGCCCCGCGCTCTGGCTGGACTGCGGCACCGAGCAACCCATGATTGAAGTGGCGACACCCGACGATGTGGAAGCCTGTCGCATCGATCCCCTGCTGATGGCGCGCTGGAGCACCAATCGCAGCGGGCATGCCAAAACTTATGTCTTTGCCAGGGATGGCGCCAATTTTGTCGCCCGGTATTTCTGGATGGGCAGCGGCGGTGTCAGCGAGGACCCCGGCACGGGATCGGCCTGCGCCAACCTGGGCCGCTGGTGGGAATTGACGGAAGGCGACAAGCCGCTCCATGCCACCGTGCAGCAGGCGCGGCGCAGTGCACGCCCCAGCCTGCTCACCCTCGATGTGGACGGCGGGCAGGTCGAGGTGGGCGGCAGGGTCCAGGCGATTGGTAAAGGCGAACTTCGCTGGTAGTTCGCGCGTTCAGCCCATGTTGCTTGGCAGCCAGTCGGGCTTCTGTTCAACAAACCATTCTTTCTCGATCGGACCCTGCCAGGCCTCGTCGAGCGTGCCGATGGTGACGGCGATCGACTCGGGCGATTCGCTGCTGCGCCAGTACAGGGACGATCCGCAGACGCTGCAAAATCCCCGCCGCGCGGGCGGCGAGGAGGCAAACTCCGTGATCAGGTCCAGGCCGGCATCGATGACAAAGCCATCGCTGGCCAGATTGACATAGCTGCCGGCGGCGGCGCCGTGATGCTTCTGGCACATGGTGCAATAACAGTGGCTGGCATGGTTGGCGGGCAATGCGGCGTGATAGCGCACGCCGGCGCACAGGCAACTGCCGCGCAGCAGCGCGGCTTCGGAAGGGGATGAGCGCATGAAAAACTCCGTCGGAAGACGCGAAAAAAATGGCGCCGGTGGCGCCATTTTAGTGCTTGCTGCAGCGATTTTCGCTGATCAGCGCATCAGAACTTGTGCCACAGGCGGGCAAAGTACGAAGTCCCGTTCAAGCCGAACTGCACGCTTTCATACTTGAAACCGTTGTCCGTCTCGTTTGGATCCTGGGTGGTGGGGCGCACATTGAAAATGTTCGCCGCGCCGATCGTGAACTTGGTCTTCTCGTTGAAGGCATAAGTAAAAGCCAGGTCGGCCGAGGTCTTCGATTCGTACTTCATGGTCGGGGTTGGCGGACCGGAGAAGGTGCCCAGGGTTTGTGGACCGAAATGGATGATCTTGAAATCCGTTTCGACCTTGCCGTAGGTGTAGTCGAAGTCCAGCGTGGCCTTGCGGCGCGGGCCGCCTTGCTCGATGAACAGGCGCTCGCGCTCGGACAGCAGCACGTCTTCAAAACCGACCAGCGAGGCCGGGGCGTGCACGTTGCGCACTTCGGTCTGGCTGAAGTTGGCTGCGAGGAAAGTGTTCAGCTTGCCGCCAAACAGGTTGCTCTTGTTCGACACCGTCAGGTCCAGGCCCTGGGTACGGGTGTCGACCGAGTTGACGAAGAACTGCGCCGAGGCCACGCCCAGGTTCAGCAGGATATTGCCCAGGGCCGGGTAGTTGCCGGAATCAAAACGGCCAGACAGCACGATGCGGTCATCGATGTTGATGCGGTACAGGTCAGCCGTGATCGCGGTGCTGGTGGTAGGCGACCAGGTCGCGCCCAGGGTAAAACTCTTGGACTTTTCTTCCTTCAGCTTGGGGATGCCGGCCGCGTTGGTGACAAAGCCGCCGTTGGGGGCGAACACCACGTTTTTCGCCACGCCGCCGACGAAATCGGTGAAGGTCGACGAGAAATACACCTGTTGCAGCGAGGGGGCACGGAAGCCCGTGCTGGCCGAGCCGCGCAGCAGGAAATCATCGCTCACCTTGAAGGCGCCGGCCAGTTTGCCGGTGGTGGTCGAACCGAAGTCACTGTACTTCTCGTAGCGCACGGCGGTCTGCACCTTCAGGCGCTTGGTCAGGTCGGCTTCCAGGTCGAGGTAGGCCGCGGTGCTGTGGCGGTTCTTGTCGGTGGCGTCGGCGGGCTGGAAGCCAGGGAAGCCCTGGCTGCCGGCGTTGCCGCCAAAACCGAGGCCGTCGGCGTCGATATAGGAATTTGGCTCACCCGCGAAAATCTTGTAATTCTCGTGACGGTATTCGCCGCCGAAAGCCACGTTCAGGCCGCCGAGCACGTCGGGATAAAAGCGCGACAGGTCTGCGTTGGTGGTCAACTGCTCGAAGGAAAAGCCACCGGCATCAAAGCTGCTGGCGCTGACGCCCTTGCCGCCAGCGAGCAGATCGGCGTTGGCGATCGAGGCGTTGAGGGTGTGGCTGATGTTGTAGCGCATCTTGTTGTAGCCGTAGGTCTGGGACAGGTCGCCATTCCATTCGCCGATCTTTGCGCGGTAGCCGACCGTGGCGTAGCGGTCATCGACATCGGCGTTGATGAAGGGGGCGAAGCCGTCCGGATACATGGCTGCCGAATTTTTCGACGGGATGTCGTCCGAACCAATACCGCCGCGGCCGAAAGCGGCGCTGGAGCCGTAGCGGTCCTGCACGCCCAGCGTGAAATAGAGCTTGCCGTCAGGGCCGGCCGGGATGTCGCCATTGACATACAGGGTGCGGTTGCGCACCAGCGAATCGCCGATGATGCGGGGGCTGTCGGCGTCGGCGCGGTTGGAGCGGCCACGGTTGAGCGCTTCGCCGGTGATGCCGATCACGCCGCCATCGCCCACCGCAAAGCCGCAGTACGCCGAGCCCATGTAGTTCTTGCCGTCGCGGGCCGAATATTCACCGGCGCCCGTGACCGCTTCGCAGCCCAGGCTGCGTTTCAGGTCCACGTTGATCACGCCGGCAATCGCGTCCGAGCCGTACTGGGCCGCCGCGCCATCGCGCAGCACCTGCACGTTCTTGATGGCCAGCAGGGGAATGGCGTTCATGTCCGTGCCCGTGTTGCCGCGGTTGCGGGCGCCGAAGATGTTGACGAGGGCCGTGGTGTGGCGGCGCTTGCCGTTCACCAGCACCAGGGTCTGGTCGGAACCGAGGCCGCGCAGGGCTGCCGAATCGATCAGGTCGGCGCCATCGGCGCCGGTCTGCCGGGTCGAGTTGAAGGAGGGAGAAATATAGGTCAGGGTCTGGGCCAGGTCGAACTGGGCGCCCGTTTCGCTGGACTTGCTCAGGGAGATCACATCGACCGGTGCGACCGTGTCAAGCGCCGTGGTGCTGCCGGCGCGACGCGTGCCGACCACGTTGACGGTCTGCATTTCAGTGCTGGCGGCGGGCGCGGCGGTCTGGGCTTGCGCGGCCGGCGCGAACGCGGCGAGGGCGGCGCTGCCGTACAGGCTGAGCAGGATGGCGTGTTGCAGGGGGCGAAGTTTAGGCACCGGCATTCTCCAAAGGGCAAAGTTTTATTCTAAGCAATGAAGAGCAGCAGAACAGACCAATGTGGCCATGTAGCAACGTTATGGAAACATAATTATTTACACTGGTCCGAAGGGCGGCCGTGTGCTAATGCGGCGCTGCAGCGAAGCAGATCGCCCTGCGCCTCCGCAAACCAGGCTGCATCGGTCTGCGTATGCTCATGGGCGCGGCTGCCGAAATCAGGTCGGGGAAGTCGCCGCCACCACAAACAACGCAAAGTTTGAGCCGAATCAAGTCCGGCCACACAGCAGCAAAAAAGCCCTCCGTAATATCACCAACTTGGATATACTGACCATGGTTTTTTATGAATTGCCCATGTTTGCCAAGGTTCGCGAAAACTACCTCGACGACCGCGCCTACCAGGAAGTGCAGTGCGCTCTCATGGCCGACCCGGAAGCTGGCGCTGTGATCCGCGGTACGGGTGGCTTGCGCAAGGTGCGGTTTGCCGATGTCCGGCGCCAGAAGGGAACACGCGGCGGTTTGCGCATCATTTATTACTTCTGGAGCGAAGACGGGCAAATCTGGCTATTCACGATATACAGCAAGGATGAAGCAGACGATCTCACACCGGCCCAGGCGCGCATGCTCAAGGCGCGTCTTGACGAACACATCATGGCAGGGAGCCTGATATGACCAAGCGGAACATTTTCGATGAATTGATGGGCGGCTTCGACGCCCTGGACCAGGCGCGCGAAGGCAAGCTCACGCTCAAGCGCTACAAGGTGGAAGCGCGGCCCGCGCCGGCAATGACGCCGGCCTGTGTCAAGGCAGTGCGCACCAAGCTGGGCGTGTCGCAGCCCGTGTTTGCCCGCCAGTTGCGCACCGAGGCGCGCACCGTGGCCAACTGGGAGCAGGGCGTGTCCAAGCCCAATGCCCAGGCCGCCATCCTGATGAAACTGGTGGAACGTCACCCGGACTTGCTGGAAGAAATCGCCACCTTGTAGTGTGCCGGCGGGCGCGGACGGGTGCAGCTGGCCGTGATCACGGTCTGCACCGGTTTTCCCATGGTATGGGTTGAGGTTATGGATGTGCGTGCTTTCGTGATGCGCATGTCATCGGGCTTACACAATTTTTCCCTAGAGTATTTGGCAGCCAACAGGCCGCACCATTTATCCAGGGGAAATCGTGAGTCATTCCGTCATTGCACGCGCGGTACGCGCCGCATTTCAGGGCAGCGCAGCAGCACTGCTCACCGTCGCCGCGCTGCCGCTGCACGCGCAGCAGTCAAACAATCCTGATGGCAGCAACAGCGCCGCAACTGAGGGGCTAACGCCGGGCGACGTCGTCATCGTCACGGGCAGCAGCGGCAGTGGCAAGCGCACAAAGATTCGCGCCGGCTACTCCATCACCACCATCGGCGAGGATGCGCTGCGCATGCAGGCGCCCACGTCGGTGACGGAAGCGCTCAAATCCGTGCCCGGCTTCTGGGTCGAATCGTCGGGCGGCGAGGCGTCCGGCAATATCCGTGCGCGCGGCATTCCCGTCGACGGCTTTGGCGCCGTCACCTTGCTCGAAGACGGCATCCCGGTCCAGCACGATCCTTCGCTGGGCTACCTTAACGCCGACCAGGCGTTCCGCCTCGACGAGACGATCGACCGCATCGAAGTGGTGCGGGGCGGGCCCTCGTCCGTGTTCTATACCAATGCGCCGGCCGGGGCGATCAACTTCCGTTCGCGCGAGATCGGCGATGCGCCCAATGGCTTGATTAAGTTCACGGTCGGCAATACCGGTCAGCGCCGCACCGATTTCTGGTACGCCGCGCCGCTCGCCGATGGCTGGGGCATGGGCATCGGCGGCTTCTACCGGATCGACAATACGGCCCGCGATCCCGGCTTTCGGGGCAATGAGGGCGGCCAGATCCGCCTCAAGCTGAACAAGGACATCGACCATGGCCGGCTCAGTTTCGATATCAAGCACCTTGACGACAAGGTCGCCCTGTTTCTCGGCATCCCCATGCGCACCTACGCCGACGGCGAGATTCGCGCCATTCCCGGTTTTGATGGCAACCACGGCACCATCGCCGGCCCTCAGACCGAGCATGTGCCCATGAAAATGGGCGACGGCAGCGTCTACAACTTCGACAACAGCGAAGGCACCCATGTGCGCCGCACCCAGTTTTCGGCAGGCCTGGAAAAAGACCTCGCGAACGGCTGGAAGCTGGCCGAATCGCTGCGCTACTCGACCACGGACACCCAGCGCAACGGCGTGTTCCCAAACCAGTTGTTGAGCGTCGACGCCTTCCTCAAGCAGTCGCAATCGCTGCTCAGTTACGCGCCCGGCGCCACCGCCCTGTCGCTGCAATACGCCAACACGCCCGGCCGCGCCTACGCCGATCCGAACGCCCTGATGATCATCGGCGGACTGCGGGGCGTCACCATGCCGCTCGAAGAAGCCATCAACGACGTGCGCCTGACGCACAAATTCAGTCTGGGCCAGCAAAGCCACGACGTCACGCTGGGCTATTACTACGCGCGCTTCAATCAATCCTTCAGCCGTTATTCTTCCAGCGTGCTGCTGGGCGCGCAAAGCCAGGCGCCACTGCTGGACCTGGTCGCCAGCAACGCCGCCGGACAGACCGTGGGCAGCATTACCGACCATGGCATCTACAACTACGGCTATGAATGGGAGAACGCCAGCGGCACCTCGAAAACCAATGCGCTCTACCTGGCCGACGAGTGGCAACTCGATCCCCAATGGCGCCTTGACGCCGGCGTGCGCTGGGAGCAGGTCAACACCAGCGGGCGCACTGAGCGGCCCGTCTTCGTCAACCTGGGCAGCTTCTCCACCTCGAAGGTGAGAACCGGCAGCGGCGTGTTCGACTATTACGATCACAGCTTCAACCAGACCGGCTACACCGTGGGCGTGAACGACCAGCTGGCGAAAAACGCCGGCGCCTTTGGCCGCTGGACGCGCGCCTTCCGCCTACCCAACCTGAGCTCCTACATCACCAGCCCGACAGCCACGCCCATCATCCAGACCATGGACCTGGGCGAAGTGGGCTACAAGTACAAGAGCGCGATGCTGGAAGTGTATCCGACCCTGTTCTACTCGAAGTACAACAACGTAAGCTACACCAACACCGTCTTCACGCTCGATAACCAGAGCTCGACGCCGCAGACTGGCTATGCCACCACCCGCACCGTCGGCGTCGAACTGGAAGGCACCCTGCGTCCCGTGGCCTGGGGCGATCTGGGTTTTAATGTCACCCTGCAGAAACCGGCGTACCGCGACCTGCGCTACACGGACAAGGTCAACAACCTGCCCGTGCAGCGCGACTACAGCGGCAATCAGCTGGTGCGCGTGCCGAAAGTGAGCGCCCGCCTGGCGCCTGGCGTGAATCTGCTGGGTGACAAGCTGCGCCTGCAGATGTCCTACGAATATGAAGGCGCGCGCTTCGTCGACTCGGCCAACTCGGTGCGCCTGCCTTCGTACACGGTGCTCAATTTTTCGACGCGCTATCAATTGTCGAAGGCGCTGTCGCTGTTCGGCTACGTCGACAACGTCAACAATTCGCAGGGTCTGACGGAAGGCAATCCGCGCGCGGGCGAGCTGCAAAGCGCCGACGCGGGCGCCAACACCTTCCTGGCCCGTCCCGTCATCGGCCGCACCTTGCGCGCCGCCATCAAGGTCGACTTCTGATGGGGGCCTTGCGACTTGCCCTGTGCGCGCTGCTGCTGACCTGCGCCGGCGGCAGCGGCGCCGCCGATGCGCCCGACCTGATCCTGCGTGGCACCCTCACCGGGGCCGATCACCAGAGTTATCGGCGCCTGCCTTTCACCGTGCCAGCCGGCGTCGAACGCATCACCATCGCCTTCGATTACACGGGCAAGCAAGAGCGCAGCGTGATCGACCTCGGCATGCTGGGACCCGACGGCGCACTGCTCGGCTGGAGCGGCGGGAACAAGCGCCTGTTCACCATCAGCAGTGTCGACGCCACGCCGTCCTACCTGCCGGCGCCGACCCGACCGGGCCAGTGGGCGCTGCTGCTTGGCGTACCAAACATGCGCAAGACAGGCCGCGCCGACTACACGGCCCAGGTCTGGTTCTCGCGCGGTCTGAATGCGGCCGACGAACCGGCCGTGCTGCGCAGCGTGTTGCGCTCCGATACGGCGTGGTACCGGGGCGATCTGCACAGCCACACCGCCCACAGCGACGGCAGTTGCGACAGCCAGCGGGGCGTGTCCGTGCCTTGCCCCCTGTTCCTGACGGTGCAGGCGGCCGCGGCGCGCAAGCTCGATTTTCTCGCCATCACCGAACATAACGGCGTGGCCCACGCCCACGCCATGCGCGAGCTGCAGCCTTACTACGACCAGCTGCTGTTGATGCCGGCGCGCGAACTGACCACGTTCACGGGCCACGCCAATTTCTTCGGCAGCCTGGCGCCGCTGGAGTTTCGCATCGGCCCGGGCGACCAGGCGGACTGGAACGCGCTGCTGCGCCAGGCATCGCGCCTGCACGGGCTGGTCTCGATCAACCACCCGGTGCGCCCTTCCGGCGAATTGTGCATGGGCTGCGGCTGGGAGAACGATGCCGACCTTTCGCAGGTGCAGGCGATCGAGGCGGTCAATGGGCCCGATGCGGACAGCGCCTGGTCGGGCCTGCCGTTCTGGGAAAAGCAACTGCAGCGGGGCTTGCGCATCACCGCCATCGGCGGCAGCGACGACCATCGGGCCGGCATGGGCAAGGAGGGCGGAAGGATCGGCAGCCCGACCACCGTGGTGCATGCGGCGCAACTGTCGCAGACCGCCATCCTGGACGGCATCCGCGCCGGCCACGTGTTTGTCGATGTGCTGGGAACGCCGGATCGCCTGCTGACGCTGGAGGCGGACAAGGGCGGCGCCCACGCCATGATGGGCGATGCGCTGGCCGCCCCGGCTGGCGCCACCGTCCGCTTTACGCTGCACGTCGCGCATGCCGGCGGCGCCGTGATGTCGATGCTGCTGGATGGGCAGCCGCTGGCGCTGGATCGGCCCGCAGTGGATGGCGATGACGTCACGCGCAGCATCGCCTGGCGCAGCGACGGCAAGCGCCACTGGCTGCGCGCCGAGGTGCGCGACACGGATGGTCATCTGCTGCTGCTTGGCAATCCGATCTACCTGAATTACTAGTTCAGCATCGCGCGCGCTTGCTTCTCAAGCTTGCGTCGGCGAGCTGATCAGATATACTGTGTTTTTATACAGTAGTTTCTGATCAGCTTGCCATCCCATGCCGTCCCCCATCGTCCCGCCCGCAGGCCTGCCCGAGTATGCAGAGCTGTTTTGCCTGTCAAATTTTACCTTTTTGCAAGGGGCATCCCATGCGGAAGAACTGGTGGCGCGGGCCGTCAAGCTCGGTTATGCGGCGCTGGCGCTGACCGATGAGTGTTCGCTGGCGGGGGTGGTGCGGGCCCATGCGGAGGCGAAAAAGGCGGACTTGCCGCTGATCATAGGCGCCCATTTTCACTTGAAAGGCGAAGATGGCAATACGGCCCTGTCGCTGATCCTGCTGGCGCAAAACCGCAACGGCTACGGCAACTTGTCCGAGCTGATCACGATTGGCCGCACGCGGGGAGAGAAGGGCAGTTACCTGTTGAAACCGGCCGACCTGGCGGCGCCGCCCGCCGAATTTGCTCACCTGGCCGGCATGCCCGATTGCCTGGCCATCCTCTTGCCCAGCTATCCCGGACACGATGCCGACGCCGTCGACCGCCTGCACATCCAGGCGGCCTGGATGGCGCGGGTATTTCCGGAGCGCGCCTGGCTGGGCCTGAACTTGCTGCACCGCGCCTACGATGAATCGCACCGGCTCACCATCGAGGAAGTGGCGGCGCAGCACGGACTTGCTGTAACGGCCATCGGCCACGTCTGCATGCACGTGCGCTCGCGCAAACCCCTGCAAGACACCCTGTCGGCGATTCGCATCGGCAAGGCGGTGGCCGAGTGCGGTTACGAGCTGGCGCAAAATGCCGAGCAGCACCTGCGCGCCCGCCTGCGCCTGGCCAATATCTACCCGCCCGCCGCGCTCGCCGAAACCTTGCACATCGCCAGCCTGTGCACCTTTTCGCTGGAGGAATTGCGCTACGAGTATCCGAATGAGGTGGTGCCGGCCGGCCACACTGCGGCATCCTACTTGCGGGGCGAAACCTATATCGGCGCGCACCGCCGTTTTCGCGATGGCATCCCCGCCAAGGTGCAGGCGCAGATCGAACACGAGCTGGGTCTGATTGCGGAGATGGAGTATGAGCAGTATTTCCTGACCGTTTACGACATCGTCCGCTTTGCCCGCTCCAACAACATCCTTTGCCAGGGCCGCGGCTCGGCCGCCAATTCCGCCGTCTGCTATTGCCTGGGCATCACCGAAGTCGACCCTGCGCGCGCCAACCTGCTGTTCGAGCGCTTTATTTCCAAGGAGAGAAACGAGCCGCCCGATATCGATGTCGATTTCGAGCACCAGCGCCGCGAAGAGGTCATCCAGTACATCTATAACAAATACGGCCGCACCCGCGCCGCACTCGCCGGCGTGGTCATCAGCTACCGCCCCAAGAGCGCCTTGCGCGACAGCGGGCGGGCGCTGGGCATTGATCTCGCCATCGTCGAAAAAGTGGCGAAGACCCATTACTGGTTCGACAGCAAGCACGACCTGGTCAATCGCCTGGCCGAGTGCGGGCTCGATCCGGAATCCGATCTGGCCCAGCAGTGGGCCACCCTGGCCAGCCTGCTGCTGGGCTTTCCCCGCCACCTGTCGCAGCATCCCGGCGGCTTCGTGATTGCGCGCGGCAAACTGTCGCGCCTGGTGCCGATTGAAAACGCCGCCATGGCAGACCGCAGCGTCATCCAGTGGGACAAGAATGACCTGGAAGAACTGGGCCTGATGAAAGTCGACGTGCTGGCGCTGGGCATGCTGTCGATGCTGCGGCGGGGCCTGGAACTGATCGGCGCCCGCCACGGCACCGTGTTCGAGATGCAGGACATTCCCCACGACGACACCGCCACCTACGACATGATTTGCGAGGCCGATACGGTGGGCGTGTTCCAGATCGAATCGCGCGCCCAGATGAGCATGTTGCCGCGCATGAAGCCGCGCGTGTTCTACGACCTCGTCATCGAAGTGGCGGTGGTGCGCCCTGGCCCCATCCAGGGCGGCATGGTGCATCCGTATTTGCGCCGCCGCCAGGGCCTCGAGGAGCCGGACTATCCCAAGGAGGAAATCAAGGGGGCGCTGGAACGCACCCTGGGCGTGCCGATTTTCCAGGAACAGGTGATGCAGGTGGCCATCCTCGCGGCCGGTTTTACCCCCGGTGAAGCGGACCAGTTGCGCCGCGCCATGGCGGCGTGGAAGCGCAAGGGCGGCCTGGAGCAGTACTACAACCGCATCGTCGGCGGCATGCTCGAGCGCGGCTACACCCTGGAATTTTCCGAGTCAATTTTTGCCCAGATCCAGGGCTTCGGCGAATATGGTTTTCCAGAATCGCACGCCGCCAGTTTCGCCCTGCTGGCCTACGCCAGTTCCTGGATGAAGCGCCACGAACCGGCCGCATTTTTATGCGCGCTATTGAACAGCCAGCCGATGGGTTTTTATAGTCCCTCCCAACTGGTGCAGGATGCGCGCCGCCACGGCATCGAGGTGCGGCCGATCGACATCACCGTCAGCGGCTGGGAATCGACCCTGGAAGAAGTCGACCCGAGCCGTGCGCGCCAGCCGGCGGTACGCCTGGGCCTGGCCTTGCAGCGCGGCATGCAAAAAGAAGTGGCGGCGCGCATCGAGGAGGCCCGCGCCATCCGCCCCTTTACCGACGTGACGGACCTGGCGCGCCGCGCCGGCCTCGACCGTGGCGATTTGCAGGTGCTGGCGGCGTCGAACGCTCTGTCGTCCCTGGCCGGTCACCGCCGCGAAGCCCTGTGGCAAGCCGTCGGCGCCGTGCCCGACAAGGATTTATTGCGCCCCACCACCGTCGAAGAAGAAACCCCCGTGCTGGCCGCGCCCAGCGAAGGCGACGAGATCGTGGGCGACTACCGCTCCCACGGCCTGACCCTGGGCCGCCACCCGCTGGCCCTGCTGCGGCCCCAACTTTTCAAACAGCGCTTCATGACAGCCGAGGTGATGAGCCATTATCAAAATGGGCAACTTGCGCGCGGCTGCGGCATCGTCACCGTCCGCCAGCGCCCCGGCACCGCCAAGGGCGTGCTGTTTTTAACGCTGGAAGACGAGACCGGCAACGTCAACGTGATCGTCTGGCCCAAACTGGTCGAACAACAACGCGCCGAAGTCCTGCGCGCGCATTTATTGGGCGTGTACGGCGTGTGGCAACGCGAAGGCAATGTGCGCCACCTGGTCGCCAGAAGACTGGTCGATATGTCCCACCTACTGGGCAAGTTGGGAACGCAGAGCCGTGATTTCTGCTGAAAAAAATGAGGCGTATGCAGCAGGGGGGACTGGCACAAGCGAAGCGCAGATGCCTGTCCCCGCCTTTGGTCCGCGACGCCCGCAATAATTTAAATACCGGTAGTTCCGTAGTAGCCATGGATTTGGCTAGCCCAAGTCTGGTCCGCCATATCCGGCCAATGATCAGTGTCAAAACCCGGCGCCGCTTCAATTTTGGATTTATCCATATTCAAGGTCATCCGATGATTCGCCGTATCCAAAGTCAACGCCTGCCACGGCACCGCAAACAATTTCTCACCAATGCCCAGCATGCCGCCGCTGGCCATCACGGCATAGGCGATTTTGCCGGTGCGCATATCAAGCATGATTTCCTTGATCTCGCCGAGGTGCTCGTCCTTGAGGTTGTGGACGTGGTCGCCGATCAGGGTGTCGGCGCCCATCAGTTCAGGGCCGGGGCCCTTGCTGTGCTTGTTCGAATACATGCCGAAGGTATCGCGCTTGAGGATAGACATGGTGGACCTCCATAATTGAAAGGCCCAGCATGCGCGCCTGCGGCGGTCGGGTCTGTACGGCGCCGCACTTACTTACTGGACGCTGCCGCTTGCAGACGCGCAATACGTTCCGCGCTGGCAGGGTGGCTTGATGCGTAGGGCAAACTTTGATGCATCCACTTCGGCATGTTTTTTTGCGGGGAGGCATCATTGACACTGTCCAGCCAGACAAACAGCTCTGCCAGCGGCGCCGTCGACCAACCCTTGCTACGCAAGGTGTCGATGGCATAGGTGTCGGCCTCGGTTTCCATGGCCCGCGAATAATGCAGGTTGGCCAGCACCGCCGGCAGGCCGGCAGCCACGGCGCTGAAGTCGCCGAACAGGGTGGCCGAGGCTGCCGCCGTCAGCGAGGAACGCGCCAGCACCCGCACGCTGTGCCGGCGCTGCACGTGGCCCACTTCGTGCGCCAGTACGCCAGCCAGCGCAGCATGCATTTGCTCGGCGGTGAACTCGTTTCCTTCGTAGATGCCCCGCACCATCTGGTCGGTGATCACGATGGTGCCGTCCGGCAGGGCCAGCGCATTCGGTCCCAGCGCTGGCGCGTTGCGCACCAGCAGGCGCAGAGGGTGGCGCGGTGCGGCCGGGCTCACTTCGGCCAGCACCGCTTCCAGTTGCGCAATCCGCTGCGTGCTCAGGCGGGATGGCTCGAAGGCCTTCTTCTCCAGTCCGCGCAGGGCGCTGGCGCCAATTTGGGCATCCAGCGAAGGAGGAATACGCGCCGCAATTTCTTCCGCGGCGCGGGGAATCGCGTAAAACCAGACAAAGGCGCCCACGCCGAGCAGGACGACCAGCGCGGCCAGTGCGGCATACCAGTGACGCTGCCAGCGCATCACCAGGCTCGGTTTATAGTCGAGCGCAGCGGCCAGATCGGCGCGCGCCTGCGGATCGCTGACTTCGCAGCGTCCGCCATCGGGCAGATAAAGCACGGCGGGCGCATGCAGAAAAGGTTCGGCAAGTTTGAGCTTGCCCAGTTCGTAGGCAAGTGCAATGGCGGCGCCGGCAATGCGCAGCGCGCCATCGCGCACCTCCAGCTGAACCGGGTGGAGGGCGGCGCTATGGCCATCAAAATAAGCGGCGTTGTTCATCGCGGACCTTACCAGGAAAGATCGAAACCGAAGAAATCGGCGGCGCCGTCGCCGGCGGCGCTGGGCGCTCCTGCAGCAGCGGCGGCAATGACCTGCTCAAAGCCGGTATCGGCAACCACGGTCAGTGCCGCCAGTTTGAAACGGTGTATGCGCACGGCGGCAAATGGCCGGTAGAGGCCAATGGTCACCAGGGTGAGCAGCACATTGACCAGCTGCAGGCGCGCAAAGGCGCGCGCCGACATATCGCTGTGAAACGTCACTCCCGGAAAACTGGTGCGCGACCACACCCAATTATGCACCCGCGCCGCCATGTAGGGAAAGGTCATCAGCATGGCGAGATAGAACAGGGCGACCATGGCGGCGATGCCGATGGCGCCAAACAGTGGATTGGCGCCGCCGGCGACCTTGAACACAATCGCGCCGATCACGCCGATCAGCATGCACACGGCGCCCACTGCCAGGATCAGGCCGAACGCAGTGAGGTAAAAGCGATAGAAGGCCCACACCGAGCCCGCGTATTGCGACCGGGCCGCACCGAACTGGACGTGCTGATGCTGGTAGGCTTTGAGGCGGGCATGGAAGGCCGGCCATAACAGGTAGAGCAGAAAGCTCCAGAAGACAAACAGTTGGCCGGGGAACAGCGTCACCAGCAAGCCTGGCAGCACGAACACCAGCAGGACCGGCAGGAAGGTGAGATAGGCGCCGCCGGCGCCGCCGTTGAAATCGAAACGCAGGCCACGGTACTGCGTGTTTTGCAAGCGAAAGCGCAGGGCGCCGCGCATCAGGAAGGGCAGGGCGAGGCCCAGGGCGGTGACGATGGCAATCGCCATCTGCGGCGAAAAACCGAACGCGTACTGGTACATCCCCAGCATGACAATGGCCAGCAGGCGGCCACGCAGGATCGCCAGCGGATTACCGCGAAAATCAAGCACGGCGCCGGCCAGGTGGGTATTGCGGTCGAAATACTGCAGGCGCCTGACCTTGGCCCAGGCCGAATAAATGCCGAGTGTGGCCACCGTCAAGGTGAGATTAACCAGCCAGATCCTGAAATATTCCGCGCCGGTCCCGGTGAAAATCGGGCGCAAGGATTCGACTGCGCTGCGGCTCTCCGCTGGCGCTTCGACGCCGGGGTGAAGCTCGCCTTGTTCCTCCAGGAGCTCGTGCATGTCTTCCCTTTTGTTGTTTTAAATTAATAAACGATTGTAGCGAGCAGCTTTATGGTTTTGTAATTTATCATTGCGCAAGATGCAAAATTGCAACGTTATCAATCCGGACGGACCAGCACGCCACAGCGGCGCATTGGGCTTTTTTGCCTTGTTTTAGAGCAGTAACCATCGCGATACGCTATAATTTCAATTTCCCGCACGTGCCATTCGGCACTATCTGCAATGACCAAATTTGTCTTCGTCACCGGCGGCGTCGTCTCTTCCCTGGGTAAGGGAATTGCCGCTGCTTCTCTCGCTGCGATCCTTGAATCGCGCGGCCTCAAAGTCACGATGCTCAAGCTCGATCCGTACATCAACGTCGATCCGGGCACCATGAGCCCCTTGCAGCACGGCGAGGTGTTCGTCACCGATGACGGCGCTGAGACCGACCTCGACCTGGGTCACTACGAGCGCTTCATCAGCACCCGCATGAAAAAGGTGAACAACTTCACCACCGGACAGATCTATGAGTCCGTGATCCGCAAGGAACGCCGTGGCGAGTATCTTGGCAAGACCGTGCAGGTGATCCCGCACATTACCAACGAAATCCAGGACTACATTTATCGTGGCGCAGAAGGCGCCGACGTGGCCCTCGTTGAAATCGGCGGCACCGTGGGCGATATCGAGTCGCTGCCTTTCCTGGAAGCGGCGCGCCAGTTGTCGCTGCGGGCCGGGCGCAAATCGGCTGCCTTCGTGCACCTGACCCTGGTGCCTTATATTGCTTCCGCGGGCGAACTGAAAACCAAGCCGACCCAGCACAGCGTGCAAAAACTGCGCGAGATCGGTATTTCGCCGAACGCCCTGCTGTGCCGCGCCGACCGCCCCATCCCCGACGACGAGCGCGCGAAGATTTCGCTGTTCTCCAACGTGGAAGAGCAGGCCGTCATTTCCGTCTGGGACGTCGACACCATCTATAAAGTGCCGCAGATGCTGCACGACCAGGGCCTCGACGCCATCATCCTCGACGCGCTGGGCCTGGAAGCGCCGCCGGCCGACCTGTCGGTATGGACCAAGCTGATCCATTCGATGGAGCACCCGAAAGAGAACGTGACCATCGGCATGGTCGGCAAGTATGTCGATCTGACCGAATCGTATAAATCGTTGACGGAAGCGTTGCGCCACGCCGGCATCCACACGGAAAGCCGTGTCAACATCGAGTACCTCGATTCGGAAGATATCGAGACCAAGGGCAGCGCTCACCTGGCGAAATACGACGCCATCCTGGTGCCGGGCGGCTTCGGCAAGCGCGGCGTGGAAGGCAAGATCATGGCCGCCCGCTACGCCCGCGAAAACAAGATACCCTACCTCGGCATTTGCCTGGGCATGCAGGTTGCGCTGATTGAATACGCGCGCCACGAAGCGGGCATGGCCAACGCCAATTCGACCGAGTTCGATCCCGATACCGACCAGCCTGTCGTCGCCCTCATCAACGAATGGCAGAACCACGACGGCAAGGTCGAAAAGCGCGACGAGAGTTCGGACCTGGGCGGCACCATGCGCCTGGGCGCCCAGACCTGCGCCGTCAATCCCGGCACCCTGGCCGCGGAAATCTACGGCAGCGTCGTCACCGAGCGCCACCGTCACCGCTACGAGGCCAACAACCATTATCTATCGCGCGTTGAAGCGGCAGGCCTGGTCGTGTCGGCCCGCACGCCGACCGAAGACCTGTGCGAGATCATGGAACTGCCCCGCACGGGAGAACACGCCCACCCTTGGTACATGGGCGTGCAGTACCATCCTGAATTCAAGTCCACCCCACGCGCCGGTCACCCGCTGTTCACCTCGTTCATCCAGGCAGCGCTGGCCCACAAAAACGCTGGGCAATCGCACGCGGCGCCTGCAGCGGCAAAGGCCGAGGCAGTTTTGCAAGGAGATGCAGCATGAAGCTTTGTGGTTTCGACGTCGGCCTGCACCAGCCGATTTTTCTGATCGCCGGTACCTGCGTGATCGAGTCGCGCCAGATGGCCATGGACACGGCCGGCACCCTGATTGAAATCACCAAGGCGCTGGGCATTCCCTTCATCTATAAATCCTCGTTCGACAAGGCCAACCGTTCGTCTGGCACCACCTACCGCGGTCCCGGCATGGAAAAAGGCCTCGAAATTCTGGCCGACGTCAAGCGCACCCTGGGCGTGCCCGTCCTCACCGACGTGCACACCATCGAGGAATTGCCCGAAGTGTGCGCCGTCGTCGACGTGATCCAGACGCCAGCGTTCCTGGTGCGCCAGACCGACTTCATCGTCGCCTGCGCCCAGACCGGTCTGCCCGTGAACATCAAAAAGGGCCAGTTCCTTGCGCCCCATGACATGAAGAACGTCATCGACAAGGCCCGCACCGCGGCACGCGCAAAGGGCCTCAACGAAGACAATTTCATGGCCTGCGAGCGCGGCGTCTCCTTCGGCTACAACAACCTGGTCTCGGACATGCGCTCGCTCGCCATCATGCGCGAATCGAATTGCCCCGTCGTGTTCGATGGCACCCACTCGGTGCAGTTGCCGGGCGGGCAGGGCACGTCTTCGGGCGGCCAGCGTGAGCACATCCCCGTGCTGGCGCGCGCCGCCGTTGCGTCCGGTATCGCCGGCCTGTTCATGGAAACCCATCCGAACCCGGCCGAAGCGCTGTCCGATGGCCCCAACGCCATGCCGCTGGGCCGCATGAAGGAACTCTTGAGCACCCTGGTCGAGATCGACCGCGTGGTCAAGAAGTCAGGCTTCATGGAATCGACGTTCTGATCCCCCAGCACACCTTGCGCCGTATTGCAGGCCGGTCACTTGTCACCATAGACAACGGGCCGGCCTCCGCTTTTCTTACCTTTGGAGACATACATGAGTGCTATCGTTGACATTATCGGTCGTGAAATTATCGACTCGCGCGGCAATCCTACCGTCGAGTGCGACGTGCTGCTCGAGTCCGGCGTCATGGGCCGCGCCGCCGTGCCCTCGGGCGCGTCGACGGGTTCGCGCGAAGCGATTGAATTGCGTGACGGCGATCCAAAGCGTTACTTCGGCAAGGGCGTGCTGCAAGCCTGCGAGAACATCAATACCGAAATTTCCGAAGCCATCATGGGCCTCGATGCCAATGAACAGGCCTTCCTCGACCGTACCCTGATCGACCTGGACGGCACTGAAAACAAGAGCCGCCTGGGCGCCAACGCCATGCTGGCCGTGTCGATGGCCGTGGCCAAGGCCGCCGCCGAAGAAGCCGGCCTGCCGCTCTACCGTTACTTTGGCGGTTCGGGCGCCATGCAGATGCCGGTGCCGATGATGAACGTCATCAACGGCGGCGCGCACGCCGACAACAACCTGGACATCCAGGAATTCATGATCATCCCGATCGGCGCCCCGTCGTTCAAGGAAGCCATCCGCTACGGCGCGGAAGTGTTCCACACCCTGAAAAAAATCCTGCACGCGCGCGGCCTGGCCACCTCGGTCGGCGATGAAGGCGGCTTTGCGCCGTCGGTCGCCAACCACGAGGAAGCCATCAAGCTGATCATGCAAGCGATCGAAGAAGCCGGCTACGAGCCAGGCACCCAGATCGCCCTGGGCCTGGACTGCGCCGCCAGCGAATTCTACAAGGACGGCAAGTATGTCCTCGCCGGCGAAGGCGGGCTGTCGCTGACGTCCTCCGACTTCACCAATCTGCTGGCCACCTGGTGCGACAAGTACCCGATCATCTCGATCGAAGACGCCATGGCCGAAGGCGACTGGGATGGCTGGAAGACCCTGACCGAAACCCTGGGCAAGCGCATCCAGCTGGTGGGCGACGACCTGTATGTCACCAACACCAAGATCTTGAAAGAAGGCATCCAGCGCGGCATCGCCAACTCGATCCTTATCAAGATTAACCAGATCGGCACCTTGACGGAAACCTTCGCGGCAATTGAAATGGCCAAGCGCGCCGGCTACACGGCCGTGATTTCGCACCGCTCGGGCGAGACGGAAGATTCGACCATCGCCGATATCGCCGTTGGCATGAACGCCCTGCAGATCAAGACGGGTTCGCTGTCCCGTTCGGACCGCATGGCCAAGTACAACCAGCTGCTGCGCATCGAAGAAGACCTGGGCGACATCGCCAGCTACCCTGGCCGCGACGCTTTTTATAATCTGAAGTAATTTATCCGCAATACCGTCCGGCCCCGCGCCGGGCGGTGACCCTCTGGTTCGACCATGCGCCTCATCACGCTCGCCCTTGTCGCTTTGCTGCTGCTGATTCAATACCCGCTGTGGCTGGGTAAGAAGGGCTGGTTGCGCGTGTCCGACCTGGAAACGCAGGTCGCCGCCAGCCACAAGAAAACGGACGAGCTCAAGGCCCGCAACGCCAAACTGGAGTCGGAAGTACACGACCTCAAGGACGGCACGGGCGCGGTCGAAGAGCGCGCCCGTTTTGAACTGGGCATGATCAAGCAGAACGAAATTTTCATCCAGGTGCTCGATGAAAACGGCAAGCCGACCGAATCGAAGACGGCGCTGCCGCCGCCACCGCCGGAAAAGCCGGCCAAGCCGGGGCACTGATCTCCCCGTATCCTTCCAGTGCCGAAGTTTGAGCAAATCGTGGTGGCTGTAGCACAGGTGTGCTACAGTGATTTGCATATAGGGAGCAGATCATGTCGAACTCGTCAGCCAGCAGCACCACGACTATCCGCCTGAGCGACGAGCTCAAGGAACGCATCGCCAGCGCGGCCGCGCGCTCCGGCAAAACCCCCCACAGCTTCATTCTGGAAGCCATCGCGGAAAAAGCGGAGCAGGAAGAAGCGCGCGCTGCCTTTGGCAACGAGGCCGATGCCCGCTTCGCCAACATCGTCGCGTCGGGAAAGACCGTGCCATGGAAGGAAGCGCGCGCTTATTTGCAGCAGCGCCTGGCGGGCGAGCAGCCGCCGCGGCCGGCGCCACTGAAGAAGCGCGCCTGAGGTGGCACAGGTCCAACTGGCGCCCGAAGTATTTGACGACTTCGACCGCATTCTTGCTCACCTGGAGCATTACCAGGATGTGCAGGGCGCGGCGCGCATCGAAGAGATCATCCAGGCCATCGACGTACTGGAGCACAATCCCCTGATCGGCCGGCCACTGGAAGGCGACCAGCGCGAACTTGTGATTGGACGCAAGCCGCGCGGCTATCTCGCGCTGTACCGGTATGTCGATGCGCTCGACACCGTGTTTGTGCTGGCCGTGCGCAGCCAGCGCGAAGCTGGCTTCGTGCGCGACAGCGTCTAGACTGGCGCAGCGATTGTCGCCAGCACCTGTCTCACCTGGTCCGGCACGCTTACGGGCGTATTGCTGTCCCGATCCACATACACGTGCACGAAATGGCCCGCCGCGGCCGGTTGCGCCTCGTCATTCCTGAACAGCGCCAGTTCATAGCGCACGCTCGAGTTGCCCAGTTTCGCCACGCGCATGCCCACGTGCACCGTGTCGGGAAACGCAATCGAGTGAAAATAGGAGCAGCCCGTATCGACCACCAGGCCCACCACCCGGTCAGCGTGAATGTCCAGCACGCCATGGGCGATCAGGAACTGGTTCACCGCCGTGTCGAAATAGCTGTAATAGACAACGTTGTTGACATGCTGGTAGGCGTCGTTGTCCATCCAGCGGGTGGGGATGGCAAGAAAGTGGGGAAAGTCGGTGCGGACCGCGTTGCGCATGCGTTTGCTTTCGGAGAGCGAACAAAAAAAAGCCGGCCAGGCGGCCGGCACTGCATCACTATTTAATGCTTGGCTTCGCTCGCCGGCATCATCGTCTGCACCGGCTCGCTGGTGGCAAACAACTGGGCGCAGTCGACCTTGTCGAACTCGTAGTGCTTGCCGCAGAAATCGCAGTTGATGCCCAGGTGACCGAGTTCGGCCAGGGCATCTTCCACTTCCGCCTGGCCCAGCATCTTGAGCATATTGCCGACCTTGTCGCGCGTGCAGCCGCAGAAAAACTGTGGGTGCGCGGGCTCGAACACGCGGATGGTTTCTTCCCAGAACAGGCGGTTCATGAGGGTCTGGATGTCGGTCGCCAGCAGTTCGTCCTGCTTCAAGGTGCCGGCCAGGGTGATGGCGCGCTGCCAGGTTTCCAGATCGTCTTCTTCGCTCGACTGCACCACCTGGTCGTCCTTGCCGCTGTGACGGGGCAATTTTTGCAGCAGCAGGCCGCGCGAGACGCTGTCGTCGGCCGCCAGCCACAGGCGCGTGTCGAGTTGTTCCGAGCGCAGCATGTAGTTTTCAATGACGGTGCCCATGTCCTCGCCATCGAGCGGGACGATGCCCTGATACGGTTGCTGGCCGGGCATCTTGTCGACCGGATCGAGGGTGATGACAAAGCGGCCGTGACCGGTCACGTTGAGCAGGCTGGTGAGCGTGGCGTCATCGGCAATGACGGCGTCTTCGGCCAGTTTGGCGGTGGCACGCAGGCGCAGGTCCGAGTCGCACTCGACCACCAGCAGGCGCACGGGACCGTCGCCATGGATCTGCATGATGATGGCGCCGTTGAATTTCAGGTTGGCCGAGAGCAGGGCGGCCGCGGCCACCATTTCGCCCAGCACCGTCTTGACGGCGGGGGGATAGGCGTGGCGCGCCTGGATCTCGCGCCAGGTGTCGGAAATCTCGACAAACTCGCCGCGCACGGCGGCATTATCGAAAATAAATTTTTGCAGGGTGTCCTGCGTTGCCGTGCTGTCCATTGTGGTCGTCATGCTTTATCCAATCCTGGTAAGTTCTGTTCGGTACGATTTGCCGCGCTGGACATAGCCGTCGGCAATTTCAGCCAGCCGGGCGATGTCACCCTCGGCCAGAGTGCGCACGGCCTTCGCGGGGCTGCCGATAATCAGGCTGTAGTCAGGGAACTCTTTGCCTTCCGTCACCAGGGCGCCTGCACCCACCAGGCAGCCCTTGCCGATCTTTGCCCCATTCATGATCACTGCCTGGATGCCCACCAGGGTGCCGTCGCCGATGGTGCAGCCGTGCAGCATTGCCATGTGGCCCACCGACACGTTCTCGCCGATGTCGAGGGGATGGCCCATGTCGGTGTGCATCACCGTGTTTTCCTGCACATTGCTGCCCGCGCCAATGGTGATGCGCTCGTTGTCGCCCCGGATCGTCACCCCGTACCAGATGGTGGCGTTGGCCCCCAGGGTCACTTTACCGATCAGGTTGGCAGATTCCGCCACCCAGGCGCTGGGATCGATTTCTGGAGAGTCAGCACCGAGTTGGTAGATAGCCATGTTGCCCCTATTATTAAGTGGATGGGTGAAGAGCGCTATTTTACGCCGGGCCGGCCAGGCGCCAAGGTCCCCATCTTGGGCCTGCTGCCGGAAATTCAACACCTCGGTATAATCCGAACGGCCGTTCTTTTATTCATATGCCAAGATTCCCATGAAACCGTCCCGATCCGAATTCATCACCGTGCGCGGCTTGCGCACCCACGTGCGCCACTGGGGCCGCGAAGGCGCGCCCATTATTTTCATGGTGCATGGCTGGATGGACGTGGGCGCCTCGTTTCAGTTCGTGGCCGACCACCTGGCCGGCGACTGGCACGTGATCGCCCCCGACTGGCGCGGTTTCGGCCTGACCGAACGGGTGCACGGCGATACCTATTATTTCCCCGATTACCTGGGCGATCTCGACGCCATGCTCGACCATTATTCGCCCGCGGCGCCGGTCAACCTGCTGGGCCACAGCATGGGCGGCAATGTGGTGGGCCTGTACGCCGGCGTGCGGCCCCAGCGGGTGCGCCGCCTGATCAACCTGGAAGGCTTCGGCATGAAGGCAAGCAAACCGGAGCAGGCGCCGGGTCACTATGCACGCTGGCTGGACGGCCTGCGCGGGACGGCCCCGCTGCGCACCTATCCCTCGCTGGCCGGCGTGGCAGCGCGTTTACAAAAGACCAATCCGCGCCTGTCCGATGCGCGCGCGGCGTTTCTCGCGCCCCACTGGTCGGCCCAGAACGATGCAGGCGAATGGGAAATCCTGGGCGACCCGGCCCACAAGAAACCCGGCCCCATCCTGTACCGCGTGGAAGAGGTGATGGCATGCTGGTCAGCCATCACGGCGCCCGTGCTGTGGGTGGAGGCGGAAGGCACGAATATGTGGGACTGGATGGGCCCGAAAGAGCAGGCGCGCGCCGAGGTCGACCGCCGCCTCGGTCACCTGAAAGACGTGAAAACCGCCATGCTGATGGATGCCGGCCACATGCTGCACCACGACCAGCCCGAAGAATTAGCGCGGCTGATCGAGGCGTTTTTGTAACAGGACCCCGGCATTTCACCCTGGCACACGCCCGCCACGGTCAACGATCCCCGAGGCGACGCCGCACTGACTCGGTTTTGCGTCCCCCTGAAAATGATCCGGCTCTGCCGGTAATGCCGTTCAGTTAAAGAAGCCGCCAAACGGACTGCAAGAAATGGGACAGGCACCTTCGGCGCCAGTCCCCCTGCTAATCGAAGCGCCGTGACGCTTGCAGCAGGGGGACTAGCTCCAAAGGGCATTCGCATGCAACTGCGTCCCCATTTTTTTCATTGGCAGACGCCAGCCAGCGACAACGATCCCCGAGGCGACGTCGCACTGACCCGGGTTTGCGTCCCCCTGAAAATGATCCGGCTCTGCCGGTCATTTTCACCTGATCAAACCAGGCAAAAGTAGGGTTTCACTTTTGCCTGATGATCCAAAAGTAGGGGTTCACTTTTGCCCGATGACGTACAATGGAGGCATGCTCAATGTTGATTTGCACAGTCACACCAACGTCTCCGATGGCGTTCTCGCACCGGCCGCCGTGGCAAAATACGCGCGCAAGTCCGGCGTGGATGTCTGGGGCCTGACCGATCACGATGAAGTGGGCGGCATTGCCGAGGCACGCGCCGCCGCTGCCGAGGTGGGCATGGGCTTCGTGCCCGGGGTGGAAATTTCCATCACCTGGGCCAACCAGACCGTCCACATCGTGGGCCTGCGCATTGACGAAACCCATCCGGCCCTGCTGGCCGGCCTGCACGCCACCCGCAGTGGGCGCGACGCCCGCGGGCGCGAGATTTCCGCCCAGCTTGAAAAAGCCGGCTATCCCGGCGCCTACGAAGGCGCGCTCAAATACGTCGGCAATCCCGACCTGATGTCGCGCACCCATTTCGCCCGCTACCTGGTCGAATGCGGCGCCTGCAATACCCTGCCCGAAGTCTTCCGCAAGTTTCTCAGCGAAGGCAAACCCGGCTATGTGCCGCACCGCTGGGCCTCGCTCGAGGAAGCGGTCGGCTGGATCAAGGGCGCCGGCGGCATGGCTGTGATCGCCCATCCGGGCCGCTACAAGTTTTCGCCGGTGGCCGAAGGCGCGCTGTTTGACGAATTCAAGCAGTTGGGCGGCGTCGCCATCGAGGTCGTTACGGGCAGCCACACGCCCGACCAGTTCCCCGTCTACGCGGAACTTGCCCGCCGCTACGATTTCCTCGCCTCGCGCGGCACCGATTTCCACGCCCCGGGCGAATCGCGCGCCGATTTTGCCCTGATACCACCGCTGCCTGGCAACGTCAAACCCATCTGGCACGACTGGTTTTAAGGGCAGCGCCTTGAAATCGGGCGCGCACGCCCCGATCTTAACGATGAGTAAACTTCGCCAGGCATGGGCCTGGCGCGATCACCTGCGGAGCCTTACATGAAACGGATTGTGCTGTTCCTCGCGACCAACCTGGCCGTGATGCTGGTCTTGTCCATCGTCCTCAATGTGCTGGGCGTTGGCCGTGCCGTGTCGGCCCAGGGCATCAATGTCGGCGCTTTACTGGTGTTTTCGCTGGTGGTGGGTTTTACGGGATCGATCATCTCGCTCCTGATGAGCAAACCGATGGCCAAATGGTCGACCGGCGCGCGCGTGATCGACAACCCGTCCAATTCGACTGAACTGTGGCTGGTCAACACCGTGCGCGGCCTGGCCGAGCGGGCCGGGATCGCCATGCCGGAAGTGGCCGTCTATGATGGGGAAGCCAATGCCTTCGCCACCGGCGCGTTCAAGAATTCCGCCCTGGTGGCCGTCTCGACGGGCCTGCTGCAGAACATGAACCGCGAGGAAGTCGAAGCTGTGCTGGGGCACGAAGTGGCCCACATTGCCAACGGCGACATGGTGACCCTGACCCTGATCCAGGGCGTGGTGAACACCTTTGTCGTGTTCATGGCGCGCGTGGTGGGCTTTTTTGTCGACAAAGTGTTGTTGCGCAACGAGGGCAGGGGACCGGGCATCGGCTACATGGTCACCGTGTTCATCAGCGAACTGGTGTTTGGCCTGCTGGCTTCCATCATCGTGGCCTGGTTTTCGCGCCAGCGGGAATTTCGCGCGGACGCGGGTTCGGCCCGCCTGCTGGGTACGCCCCTGCCGATGCAGAACGCCCTGATGCGCCTGGGCGGCATGCATCCCGGTGAAATGCCGCAAGGGATGAATGCACTGGGCATTTCATCCGGCAACTCAGGCTGGGGCGCGCTGTTCTCGACCCATCCACCGATGGAAGAGCGCATTGCAGCGTTGCGCGCCATCCGTTGATGATGACGATACAATAACACTTAATGAGCCAATTTTTTGCCATCCATCCCGACAACCCGCAGGCGCGCCTGATCAAGCAGGCGGCGCAGATCGTGCACGGCGGCGGCATCGTCGCGCTGCCGACCGATTCCTGCTACGCCCTGGTCTGCCACCTGGACGACAAGGCGGCGGTCGAGCGCCTGCGGCGGATTCGCGGCATCGACGAGAAGCAGCACCTCACTTTGCTGTGCCGCGACCTGTCCGAAATCGCCCTGTACGCGCGGGTGGACAACCGCCAGTTCCGGCTGTTGAAGGCGGCCACCCCGGGTCCCTACACGGTGATCCTGGAAGCGACGCGAGAAGTGCCGCGCCGCTTGTCGCACCCGTCGCGCAAGACCATTGGCCTGCGGGTGCCGGAACATGGCGTGGCCAGCGCCCTGCTGGAAGAACTGGGCCAGCCCCTGATCGGCACCACCCTCATCATGCCGGACGGCGAACTGCTCAACGACGCCGAAGAAATCCGCGAACGGCTCTCGAAACTGGTCGACCTCATCATCGACGGCGGCCCCTGCGCGATGGAGCCGACCACGGTGATCGACCTGACCGGGCCAGACCCCGAACTGGTGCGCCAGGGCCGCGGTGATCCCGCCGTATTCGGCATTTAAGTCCCCATTTTCCGCCTTCCCTCTGCGGCCGCGCCGATGGCGCGCTGTCGCGCTCTGATAGAATCGACCCATGAACGAAATCATCCAGGCGATCGCCGTCTACGCCTTGCCGGTCATCTTCGCGATCACCCTGCACGAAGCGGCCCACGCCTACGCCGCCAAATATTTTGGCGACAACACGGCCTATTCCCAAGGCCGCATGAGCTTGAACCCGATGCGCCACATCGATCCCTTCGGCACCCTGATCCTGCCGGCGCTGCTGTACATCACCAGCGCCGCCGTGGGCGCCACCCCCATGATGCTCGGTTACGCGAAACCCGTGCCGGTTGAGTATGGCCGCCTGCGTAATCCGAAAAAACAGATGGCTTTCGTCGCGCTGGCCGGGCCGATGGCCAATTTTGTCATGGCCACCGGCTGGTTAATTGCCTTGAAGTTGATGCCATCCATGCACATCAGCGAAGCCTACTTTATCAAGATGGCGATTGCCGGTATTCAGACCAACATCGCCATGTTTGTATTCAATCTTTTGCCGATTCCGCCGCTCGACGGCAGCCGCGTTGTCTACAGCCTCCTGCCCAACCGGATGGCGATCAATTACGGCAAGCTTGAGCCGTACGGCATGTTCATTGTTTTCGGTTTGTTGATTTTGCAGACGCAAAATATCTTGCCACTGCTGGCCCTGTGGTTCAACCCGATGGCAAATCTCACCGAAACGCTGCTCTACTGGACTGTGTCCCCCCTGACTTTTCTTTTGAGCTGACCCATGTATCCTGACCGCGTCGTCTCCGGCATGCGCCCCACGGGCAATATGCACCTTGGCCACTACCATGGCGCCCTGAAGAACTGGGTGCGCATGCAGACCGAGCAGCCCTGCCTGTTCTTTGTCGCCGACTGGCATGCGCTCACCACCCATTACGACGACCCGTCCGTGATCGAGCGCTCGACCTGGGACATGCTGGTCGACTGGCTCGCGGCCGGGATCGATCCCTCCCAGTCCACCCTGTTCATCCAGTCGAAAGTGCCCGAGCACGCCGAACTGCACCTGCTGCTGTCGATGGCGACCCCGCTGGGCTGGCTGGAACGGGTGCCGACCTACAAGGATCAGATCGAAAATCTCGCCAACAAGGACCTGTCGACCTACGGCTTTCTGGGCTATCCCCTGTTGCAGGCGGCCGACGTGCTGATCTACCGCGCCAGCCAGGTACCGGTGGGCGACGACCAGGTGCCGCACATTGAAATGATGCGCGAGATCGCGCGGCGCTTTAATAATTTGTATGGCAAGGAAGTCGGCTTCGAGGAAAAGGCCAATGCAGCCGTCAAAAAGCTGGGCAGCAAGCGCGCCAAGCTCTACCTGGAACTGCGCATCGAGTACCAGCAGGAGGGCAAGGATGAAGCCCTGGAGCAGGCGCGCGCCATGCTCGACGATGCCCAGAGCCTGTCGAATATCGACCGCGAACGGCTGTTCGGCTACCTGGAAGGCAGCCGCAAGCTCATCCTCGTTGAACCGCAGGCGAAGTTGACGGCCGCCTCGCGCCTGCCGGGCCTGGATGGCCGCAAAATGAGCAAAAGCTACGGCAATTCAATTGGCCTGCGCGAAGATCCCGCCTCCGTCACCAAAAAAGTGCGCACCATGCCCACCGATCCGGCCCGCGTGCGGCGCACCGATCCAGGAGACCCCTTGCGCTGTCCCGTGTGGCAGTTGCACGAGGTGTATTCCGACCAGCCCACGCGCGACTGGGTCATGAAAGGCTGCACCACCGCCGGCATCGGCTGCCTCGAATGCAAGCAGCCCGTGATCGACGCCATCATCGCCGAGCAGCAACCCATGCACGAGCGCGCCCAGCCTTACCTGGACGATCCGACCCTGGTCAGGGCCATTGTCGCCGACGGTTGCGACCAGGCCCGCAAGTTTGCCCAGGAAACCATGCGCGACGTGCGCGAAGCCATGGGGCTGGGTTACGCATGAGCACCGCCTCGCCCTGGATCGCCCGCTGGGCCCGCTGTGCCCCGGCCGGCAAGGCGCTCGACCTGGCCTGCGGCATGGGCCGCCACGCCCACCTGTTCGCCGGCCTCGGCCACCCCGTGCTGGCGGTCGACCGCGACGCCAGCGCCCTGATCCACGCAGCGGGCGACAACATCGTTACCTTGCAGCTCGATCTGGAAGGGGAGGGCGAGGTACTGGCCCGCCAGCGCGCCGAACTGTTGCGCCCGGCACAATTTGACGTCATCGTCGTCGCGAACTATCTGCACCGTCCCCTGATGCCGGCCTTGCTGAACAGCCTGACGCCCGGCGGCATGTTGATTTATGAAACCTTTGCAGCCGGCAACGAAGCCTACGGCAAGCCGTCCAGCCCGGCGTTTTTACTGCAGCCGGGCGAGCTGCTCGAGCATGCGCACGTGGCGGGTTTGCGGGTGCTGGCCTTCGAGGACGGCTTTGTACAGACGCCCAAACCGGCCATGCTGCAGCGTCTGTGCGCCGTCGGCCCCGCTTTCCCCCTTTTAAATGCCCAGCTCGACCGTTTCGAGCCGCCTTTCTAGCCAAGAATGAACCATTAGGGCGGACGATCCGCTACAATCAGGCTTTTATCGGCCACCAACGTCACCAAACATGATCAAAGGCAGCATAGTCGCAATCGTTACTCCGATGCACGAAGATGGCAGTCTCGACCTGCCGGGTCTGCGCAAGCTGATCGACTGGCACTGTGCTGAAGGCACGGACGCCATCGTCATCGTCGGCACCACCGGTGAGTCCGCTACCGTCAACGTCGACGAGCACTGTGAGCTGATCAAGCTGGCGGTCGAGCACGCGGCCGGCCGCATGCCGATTATTGCCGGCACGGGCGGTAATTCGACGGAAGAATCCATCGCACTGACCCGTTTCGCCAAGGAAGCCGGCGCCGACGCCGCCCTGGTGGTCGTGCCTTACTACAACCGTCCGACCCAGGAGGGCATGTACCGCCACTTCAAGGCCATTGCCGAGGCGGTGGACCTGCCCATCATCCTCTACAACGTGCCTGGACGCACGGTGGCGGACATGAGCAATGACACGGTGCTGCGCCTGGCGGCGATCAAGAACATCGTCGGCCTGAAGGATGCGACCGGTAATATCGGCCGCGGCGCGGAACTGCTCAAGTCGGCCCCGGCGGACTTTGCCGTTTATTCCGGTGACGATCCAACCGCCATCGCCCTGATGCTGCTGGGCGGCGCCGGCAATATTTCCGTCACGGCGAATGTGGCGCCGCGCGCCATGCACGAATTGTGCGAGGCCGCCATGCGTGGCGACATCGCCCGCGCGGTCGAGATCAACAACAAGGTGATGCCTTTGCATGCCAAGCTGTTTGTCGAACCGAACCCCGTACCGGTCAAGTGGGCGCTGGCAAAAATGGGCATGATGCCTGCTGGCCTGCGCCTGCCGCTGGCCCCGTTGGCCGAGGAATTCCACGCCACCGTCAGCGGCGCCTTGCGCGACGCCGGCTTGCTGACTGCGACCTGAGCCGTTTCTGCTCCGGTTGTCCCTTATCCGAATCCGCTGTTTGCAGCCTTTACTTCGTTACGACATGACAAAACGCACCATCGGCACCATCGCCACCCCGGCCGCTAAAAACGGTCTCGTCCTTTCCGCACTGCTAGTCAGCCTGACCGGCTGCACCTTTGTGGGATCGGTGTTCGAGTCGGACAAGCTCGACTACCGCGCATCGAAGAAAGCCGCGCCGCTCGATATTCCGCCTGACCTGACCCAGCTGCAAAAAGACAACCGCTACGCCATCCCTGATCCCAAGGGCGTGGCTACCGCATCCGGCTACCAGAAGGGCATCGCGCCCAATGGCACCCCGGTCGCAGCAAGCGCAGGCACGGCCACGGGCGAAGTGGTGGGCCTGGGCAGCGTTGCTGACGTCAAGGTCGAGCGCAACGGCAACCAGCGCTGGCTGGTGGTCAAGCAATCGCCTGAGCAACTCTGGCCCCAGCTGAAGCAGTTCTGGTCCGATTCGGGCTTTACGGTCGAGCAGGAATCGCTCACCACTGGCGTGATGGAAACCAACTGGGCGGAAAACCGTTCGAAGATTCCTCAGGACATCATCCGCAGCACCCTGGGCAAGGTATTTGATTCGGCTTACTCGACCGGTGAACGCGACAAGTTCCGCACCCGCCTCGAGCGCGCTCCCGATGGCAGCACCGAAATCTACATCAGCCACCGCGGCGCGGAAGAGGTGCTGACCGGCCCGTCGAAAGAAATCACCAACTGGACCGTGCGTCCCAACGACCCGGGCCTGGAAGCGCAATTTCTGGCCAAGCTGATGGCCCGCCTGACCGGCACGCCTGACACCAAGGCCGTCACCGCAGAAGTGCAGAATGCCGCCGTGCAGCCGCTGCACGCCAAGCTGGTCGGTTCGACCGTGGAAGTGGACGAAGGGTTTGACCGCGCCTGGCGCCGGGTTGGCCTGGCCCTGGACCGGGTCGGCTTCACGGTGGAAGACCGCGACCGCGTCAACGGCGTGTATTTCGTCCGTTATGTCGATCCGGACCTGGTGGGCACGACCGGTTTCCTCAAGAAATTGTTCACCTTCGGCGCCGCCTCCGACAAGGAAAAAGAAGCCCAGCGTTACCGCGTCGCCGTCCAGGCCGCGCAGGGCGCAAGCACCAGCGTCGTCACCGTCCAGACCAACGACGGCAAGCCGGAAACCAGCCCGACCGGTGCGAAGATCCTGCGCCTGCTGGGCGACGAACTGAAATAAGACCGGCGCGTCTTATTCAAAGCAAGCAGGCCTGCGGGCCTGCTTTTTTTATGCCCGCACGGGATTATCGCAAGCGGCGCGGACATAAAAAAACCGGCGCTGGGCCGGTCGCATCAAACACATCAAAACATTATCTGGTGCACATGCCAGACGTAAAAAAACCGGCCCTCAGGCCGGTCTTTTCATTTGCGAGACGCAAATTACTTGGCAGCAGCCGAAGCAGCCGAAGCAGCAGCCGAAGCGGCGGTCGAAGCAGCAGCAGCAGCGTCAGCGGCAGCCGAAGCAGCCATCGAAGCAGCAGCGGTAGCGTCGGTAGCGGCTGGAGCTGGGGTAACAGCAGCAGGAGCAGCAGCAGGGGCTTCAGCAGCAGCTGGAGCAGGAGCAACAACAACTGGCTCTTCTTTTTTGCTGCAAGCAGCCAGAGCAACAGCCATCAGGGAGATGATCAGCAGGGATTTTTTCATGGATTTTCCTTTAATAATTCAAAAAGTAGAGACGAGTGTCATTGCGATGAATAATTACCGGTAATTATCGCTCGTTAGGGAATTCTCGTTAGCTTTCGTACCTGTAATGGTGCCTGACAGACAACGGAAACTTCCTAACCCGATATTATAGCTAAATTTGGTGCTTCGCAATAGCGCAATGATGCTTTTATGGAATTTTTCAAGCTGATAACAGACTTCATTTTGTAACAATGTGTTTACTGCCGTACAAGCGCACTGCTTAAACGGGGCTTAAAGCGCGAAAATTTGGTGTTCTGTTTCTGCAAATTTTTCGCGTTTACAAGCCCGTTGTGGTGATTGACAAAGTCGGGCGGCACTCCAGCCACAAGGCAGCGAAGCGCTCGCCGCTGATCTCAGTGGCGGCGAGATCGTCAAAGCGCACTTCACCGCGCATGTGGTCGCTATGAAAGCGGCGCGCGATGTGCACCCCATCGGCAATCACGAACGAGTCGGTCAGCTGCTGCAGGCCGGGCGGGGTGGCGCGGCATTCGATGCGGTGGCCGAAATCGCGCAGCAGGCGCATCAGGCGCGGACATTCGCGCTCGATGTGGCCGGGACGGTGCAGGGCCAGTTTCATGGCGCCGCCCTGGAGCAGGAACTGGCGCAGGGTTTCCTCGACGTCGGCCTGGCCCAGCGGCCAGACGCTGTAATCGGGATCGAACAGCTGCAGGGTCAGGCGGGCGCGCTGGAGTACTGCCCGTACATTGGCGCCGAAGCCGGCCCGGGTATCGAAGCGATGCTCGCCATTGTCTGCCGTCGATGCCATCGTAGCTCCCTGCAAAAGCGTTAAGAATCAGCCCAGTTCGAGCCAGCCGTCCTGGTACCAGGCGTACAGCGACTCGATGACGTCGTCTGACGCGTTCGCCAGCGCGGCGCCTTCGAGCCGGCGCTGGTTGGCCAAGGGCTCGAGCACCGCCTTGTCGTGGCGGCCGACGCCAAACGACTCGCCATTGATGAAGACGTGTTTGCCGCGGTACAGCATCTGCGTCTTGAGCGACAGCGCCACGCCTTTTTTGTTGATCGTGTCGACAAACCGCCCCATCGTGAGCGGTTTCGCCGGCCCCGTGAAAAACACATTGTGCTTCGGCTCGGACAGGTACTCCCCCAGGAAGATGGTGACGTCTTCTTCCGTGAAGCGCACTTTGTTCATTTCCTCGGCGATGGTACTGAGCATGTGCCTGGGGATTTCCGCAGGCTTGTTCGACAGCGCCAGATCGGGGTCGGCATAGCGGCCCGGCAGGTCGATCGAGTCGGCCATGAATTGCAGAAAGGCTTCGCCCAGTTCCTGGTAGGACGGCGAGCGAAAGCCGATCGAATAGGTCTGGCAATCGCCCTCGGCCACGCCGTCGTGGGCGTAGTGGGGCGGCAGGTACAGCATGTCGCCCGGTTCGAGCACGAATTCTTCATCGGCTACAAAGTTCTGCAGGATTTTCAGGGGCATGCCCTCGACCAGGGACAGGTCCTTCTGCGCAGAGATGCGCCAGCGGCGGCGGCCCTGCGCCTGCAGCAGGAACACATCGTAGGAATCAAAATGGGGACCGACCCCGCCGCCATCGGTGGCGACACTGATCATCAGGTCGTCCAGGCGCGCGTCGGGAATGAAGCGGAACTGGCGCAGCAGGGCATCGGCTTTGGCGTCGACCAGGTTGACGCCCTGCACCAGCATGGTCCAGCCTGGCTGCGATGCGGGCGGCAGTTCGGCCAGGGGGCCGTGCTGCATCTCCCAGTTGCCGTCGACCTGGGTGATCAGGCGCGACTCGACAAAATTTTCAGACGCCAGTTTGGCCAGCGCCTCGACGTCGATCACGGCTTGCATGCCGGGAATGGCCTGGCGGATCAACAGCGGTTGCTTGTGCCAGTAGTCGCGCAGGAATTGGTCGGGCGTGATATTGCCGAGAAGCGGAAGTTTTTTCATGCGCCATTATAACCGGGCGTCAGTGGTCAATATGAAGCCGGGGGTATAATCTGCCTGCTCAAAACATAGAAAGGGTAGCACGATGAAGATTGCCAAAAACACCGTCGTCACGGTCAACTACAAACTGTCCGACGCGCAAAACAACCTGATCGAAGATGGCACTCAGCCCATGGTCTACCTGCACGGCGGCTATGAGAACACGCTGCCGAAAATCGAAGAAGAACTCGACGGCAAAGAAGTCGGCTACGCCTCCACCATCCAGGTCGAGCCGGACGACGCCTTTGGCGATTACGATCCTGCCCTGGTCAAGGTCGAGCCGCGCAACCGCCTGCCTGAACCGCTGGAAGTGGGCATGCAGTTCGAAGGTATGCCAGACGGCCCGGAAGGCGACGACGAAGCCATGATCTTCACCGTCACCGACATCGCCGACGACAAGGTTGTTCTCGACGGCAACCACCCGCTGGCCGGCATGGCCCTGCGCTTTGAACTGTCCGTGATCGACGTCCGCGCCGCCACCGACGAAGAAATCCAGCATGAGCACGTGCATGGCGCCCATGGGCATCATCATGGCGACCATGACCACGACCATGACGAAGGCGACGAAGGCGACGAGTTCCGCACTCATCCGGTGCATTAATCGGAAGTCGGGGACTGGCACTTGTTGCCTGTCCCCGTTTTTACGGTATCGAAACCGGTGACAGGCACAAGTGCCAATCCCCTCGGTGGTACATCACTTCTCGTCAGCTGCACTCTGCAAGCTGAACATCTTCGCCGTCGATGGCGCCACCGTCACTTCCACCGCTTGCGCGCCCACGCTCAAATGTCCCAGGTTGCCGCGCCATTCGATGGTGGGGACCTTGTCGGGCGCTGCCTTGTCCGTGTCGATCAACAAGACCTTGCCGGGATATTTGGCCGCGAGCGCTGCGATCTGGCGGCGCGGTTCGTCGAAGCCATCGGTCCTGGTGGTGGCGCGCTCGAGCAGGGCGGATAAGCCGGTGCGCTGGGTCAAGGCCTTGACGTCGCCTTCTGAAAACAGCACCAGCGCCTGCTTCTTTTCCCGCTTGGCCATGGCGAACAGGCGGTTCAGCCAGAAGCGGTTGGCCACCAGGCGGTCTTCAAATTCACTGTTGCGGCCCGCTTCGGGGCGGTAGTGATTGTTATTGGCCGGCAGGTTGATGGTGGCGTACAGCACCTCGTCCACCTGCCAGTGCACGTTCTCGGCATAGCTGCGAAATTTCGGGTTACTGGACTGGCGGGTCAGCTTGAACTTGTGCGATCCCAGGCTCTCCGGTTCCGCATAAAACAGCTCGCGCAGGCGGTTCAGGCGCTCGGGCGCCGCCGAGCGGCCTGCGGCGTTTTTGCATTCGCTCCAATCGCTGCTCGAGGGCAGCATGATGACGGGACGCTTCGCATCGTCGAGCAGTTCGCGGCGCTTCGCATACAGGCGGTCGCTGCAGGGTTCCTCCGCGCTCTTGATGCCGGTGACGACCACAAACGCCAGCGCCGCTTCGCTCTCGTCATCGAGCGCCTGTTTCAAGCGCCCCTCGCCGCTGCCGGCGCCATGAAAACTGTGGCCGATCACGCCGAACTGGTGGCGCTCTTCGTCAGGCTTTTCCGCTTTCCCGGCAGCCGCTGATTTCGTGTTCTTCTTCTGCGCGCCCTGTGCTTCCTGCACCGCCGGTCCCGCCAGCGCCAGCGCGGCCAGACCAAGACAGGCAAAGCGGCGCAGCGCGATCATCAGGCGGCCAGGCGCTTGAGCTGATACAGCTGTTCCAGCGCTTCCCGGGGACTGAGGGAGTCCGGGTCCACTGCCGCCAGGGCCGCGCGCAGGGCGTCTTCTCCCGCCGGATTTTCAGCCGCCGTCTCGGCGTCGTCGACGCAGGGCAGCGCGAACAGGTCGAGCTGGGGCGTGGTGTCGAGCGCCTGCGATTCCAGCCGCGCCAGGTGCTTGCGCGCCGCCTTGATCACGGCCGGCGGCACGCCCGCCAACTGGGCCACCTGCAGGCCGTAGCTTTGCGATGCTGGTCCCGCCTCCACGGCGTG
>JBJMVV010000107.1:0-2894 GCA_045810505.1 Massilia sp. | reverse complement strand
GCTCGAATTATTGAAAAGGGCGGGTTACCAGGTCGAGGATCATCAGTTGACCACCCGCAGCGAAGTCGATACCTTCATGCAGGACGAGGGCGTCGAGACGACGCCGCAGACCTATATCGACGGGCAACGTATAGGCGGGTATGAGGAACTTGTTGCTTATTTAGGGGAGAAGTAGAGGCGGATCGCCAGGGTGAGCAGCGAGATGAAAGTCCGCTTCTGGCCGGAAGCAGTCTATCACCGACCGTCTGCTATCGACCCGCAGCGGACCTTAATCGGCTGTCGCCAGACGCTTGCGGCTCCTGATCCATATCCATGCGCAAATACCCGCTGCCCCGCCTGTGAAACCTGCTCCGCCAGCGATTGCAATGGATATGGGCCGAACGGGAGCGCCGTCTCCTAGCAGCGCGTTGAGAGTTAAATACGTGGCGATAGAGAACGCTGCCAGGATGCCCCCCATCTTGCTCACCTGCCATCCGGCGTAGCGCCATCGTTCCGTGCACAGTGCCCACATGGCTCCCACCGCTACCAATGGGCTAATGACAGCGCAAAGCATGAAGACTAAAAAGAGCAAAAAGGTAAAGGGCATACCTGACTCCAATGGTGACTACTTCGACGGCCGAACGTCCGCTCCTGGCAGATTGCAGGCATTAAGAATAGCCGAGTGTATGTGCTCCCTGTTCCCGTAGCAAGCTGGCGACCCTGTCAGCACCTCGCCGCTCAAGCAAACAAGCCATGCAAATACCACCGCGGTTCCGCGTCTTCCGCCGCGCCGACGATTCTTTCCCGATATACCCAGTAGTGGGCGTGGTCCTGTCCTTCCGCAATAAAATAATCCCGGGTGTGGGGCTGGCCCCACCAGCCCGCTTCAATGCGCTCCGGGGTGGAGGCGATTTTTAAAGGGGAGCCGTAAAAGGGGCGATGGTTGCGCATCAGCAGGGCGATCGGTTTGGCCAGCAGCCAGCTGGGGCGCGGCAGGCTGAGCACGTCCGGGGGCATCTGGGCGGCGCGGGCGGCGGCGCGGACCTGCTTGCCGACAGGGATCCAGACGTTCGCCAGCTCGGGCCGGTAGTCGGCCTGGGGCACGGCTTGCAGGACGTTGTCCGGGCCCAGCCGCGCCACCAGCAGTTCGAGCATGCGCAACTGGTCCTGTTCGCTGCCGCCCGGTTCGGGAAACAGCGATTCGCTGGGCGGCGCCATCGGCTGCACCTGGGGCGCTTCCAGGCACAGGCCGATCACGGGGGCGGTCAGCTCAATCTTGCCCAGGCGCTCTTTTAACAGGCGCAGCAGGTGCTCGTCGCGCCAGGTGGCTTCGGCCAGCACAATCTCGATGGGGGTGGGCGGACAGGCCACCCTGCCTCGCTCGTGTTCGAGCAGCAAAATGATGCGCTCGACCGCCAGTTGCTGGGCGCACAGCCAGCCCGTCAGTTGCACCAGCAGGCGGTGGGCGCCGAACAGCAGGGCGTCGGCATGCTCGATGCGGTCGAACAATTCCAGCTTGGCCTGGAAGGTGGTGGGCGCTTCGATCCAGTCGAACAGTTCCGGTGTCATGCCGTAGGCGGCGTCGAGCACGTCGAGCAGGGGCCGGCCGCAGCGCCGCTGCAGGCCGGGCCGGGGCAGGCGCCGCATATCGGCCAGGCTGACACAGCCGATGCCTTCGAACCAGGGCGCAAACGGCCGGGCGGGCGGCAGCAGGCCATGCGGCAGGCGGTCCAGGCGGCGGCTCAGCGTCGCCATTTTCAGGCAGCGGCTCCGGCCCCGGCGGCTGCCGTGGCGGGCCAGCAGCCAGGCCCCGCGCGCGGTGGGCGCGCAACTGAGCGAGGCCGTAAAACCCAGCGCACGCAGATTGGCGCGGATGCGCCGGCACAGGGCGGCAATCCCGCCAAACAGGCGCAGGCTGGCGCCGATGTCGATCAAGAGGGTCGCTTCCTCGGCCTGGGCGACCAGGGGCGTGTATTGCAGCAAAGCCATGGCGACGGCATTGATGGCCTCGGCCTCGCGCTCCGGCGAGCGTTCATACAACCTGGCGTCAGGCGCCAGCATGAGCACGCCGCCGCGGCGCAAGCCCGCCTGCAAGCCGCTGGCCCGGGCCAGCGGCGACAGGGCCATCACGCGTTCCTGCTCGAGCACGACGCTGGGGACGGTTTCGCCTACCCCACCGCCCGCGCCTGCCGTGTCATTGCACCAGTTCGGGCAAAACACTTCGAGCGGTAACTGGGGCAGGGAGAGGCCGATCCAAAGTCGCATGGCGCTGCAGTAAAGAAGGAGTGAGGGGCAGGAACAGGGGCGCTTCGCGCAGTGGTCCCCGGCGTTTGACGAACTCGATGTTGACCCCGCCCGCGGCCGGGCGCAGCGCCAGGCGCAGGGGCGCGGGCGAACTGTCCTGGGCGGCGGCGAGGGGACGCATCATGAAAAACAGGGTTTCGCCACTTTGCGCAGCCAGGTGCAGGCGTCGCAAGGTTTCGCCGCGGGCATGGTTCTGCCACATCAGCAAGGCGCCGCAACTGCCGCTGCGCAGCACCTGCTCGGCCGCCCACAGCGCGTCGCTGCTGCGCCCGGCCCGGATCCAGATCAGTTGGGAGGGCGCGATGCCCAGCGCGGCCAGCGCCAGCGCCTGCGGTGGATGGGGTGGCTGCAAGAGCACGATGCGGCGCCGCGCCGCCTGCAGCAGGGCCGGCCGCAGCAGGCGCAGTTCGCCGATGCCCGGCTGCTGCAGCATCAGGTCGATCAGTGTGCCGCTGGGCCAGCCACCACCGGGCAACTGGGCCGACAGCACGCGATGCCCCGTGTCGATGCAGCGGGAGGAAGAATGGGCCAGCTGGGAGGCCAGCCACAGGGACGGATGAAGCACCTCCGGCGGAGGCCGCGGCGACGCTTGTTGCGCGCCGCCAAGCTGT
>JBJMVV010000106.1:0-4700 GCA_045810505.1 Massilia sp. | reverse complement strand
TGAGCAGCCCGCGCATCGCCATGATGGTCGAGCGCATCGCCCGGCTTGAGACGACGGTGACGCACAGCGAGGCCGAGGCGCTGATTCTTGAGAGTAACCTGATCAAGACGCTCAAGCCGCGCTACAACATCCTGTTCCGCGACGACAAGTCCTATCCTTACCTGAAAATCACCGGGGGCGAGGTGCCGCGCATGGCCTATTACCGTGGCGCGCTGGACAAGAAGAACCAGTACTTCGGGCCGTTTCCCAGCGCCTGGGCCGTCAAGGAATCGATGCAGATCCTGCAGAAGGTGTTCATGCTGCGCACCTGCGAGGACAGCGTGTATTCCAACCGCACCCGGCCTTGCCTGCTGCACCAGATCGGCCGCTGCAGCGCGCCCTGCGTCAACCTGATCGAGGCGCAGCAATATCGGCTCGACGTCGATAACGCTGGCAAGTTCCTGCGCGGACGCCAGACCGAGGTGATGGCCGACCTGGAAGCGAAGATGCACGGCTTTGCCGCCGAACTGAAATTCGAGCGGGCGGCCGCCGTGCGCAACCAGATCCAGTCGCTGGCGAAAGTGTTGCATTCCCAGAGCATGGAAACCACCGGCGACGCCGACGTCGACATCATTGCCGTGGTGGTGCAGGGCGGGCGCGCCTGCGTCAATCTCGCCATGGTGCGGGGCGGGCGCCACCTCGGCGACCGCGCCTATTTCCCTTCGCAGGTGGCCGACGCGATCGGCGAGGGCAGCATCGAAGTGGAAGTGCTGGCCGCCTTCATTGCCCAGCACTACGCCGACAAGTTCATCCCCGGCACCCTGATCCTCAATATCGAGTTCGACCAGCCGGCCCTGATTGTCGCCCTGCAGGAACAATGCGGCCACCGCATCAACCTGATCTTCCAGCCGCAGGGGCAGCGCCGCCAGTGGCTGGAGCTGGCGCAGAAGAATGCCGAGATTTCCCTGGCGCGCCTGCTGTCGGAGCAGGGCTCGCAACAGTCACGCACCCGCGCGCTAGCCGAGGTGCTGGGCCTGGAGGGCGCCGACCTGGACGCATTGCGGGTGGAATGCTTCGACATCAGCCACACCATGGGCGAAGCGACCCAGGCCTCTTGCGTGGTGTTCCACCATCACGCCATGCAGAACAGCGAGTACCGCCGTTACAACATCACCGGCATCACGCCCGGCGACGATTACGCCGCCATGCGCCAGGTGTTGATGCGCAGGTACGAAAAAATCGCCACCGCGATGGCTAACGGCGACGGCGTCATGCCCGACGTCGTGCTGATCGACGGCGGCAAGGGTCAGATCGAGATGGCGCGCCAGGTGTTTGCCGAACTGGGCCTGGACATCAGCCTGATCGTCGGTGTGGCCAAGGGGGAGGGCAGGCGCGTCGGCCTGGAAACGCTGATGTTCGTCGATGGCCGCGCGCCCCAGGAACTGGGCAAGGAATCCGCGGCGCTGATGCTGGTCGCCCTGATCCGCGACGAGGCGCACCGCTTTGCCATCACCGGCATGCGCGCCAAGCGCGCCAAGACCCGCCAGACCTCGCGCCTGGAAGAAATCGAAGGCATCGGCGCCAAACGCCGCCAGCGCCTGCTGGCCAGGTTTGGCGGACTGCGTGGCGTGGTGGATGCCAGTATTGAGGACCTTATGTCGGTGGATGGCATTTCCACGCAATTAGCCGAAGAGATTTATAAGCAGCTGCATTAAGGCCCGGGGACTGGTCCTGCGTCCGAATGCGGCCCAACCTGTCCCCATTCTGAAATGGCGCTACGCGCTTGCAACTACAGGAAAAATGGGGTCAGGCACCTGCGCTTCGCTTGTGCCAGACCCCGCCCGTCGCTTTCGTCCAGACCGAAAGCTCTTAGCCAAACTGGTTTAAACAGCAATACCACGGTAGACTAGCGGCGCGAGCATTTTTAATAGTAAAAACCAGTTCACCCTATGCCCTTTAACATCCCGATTTTGCTGACCTGGTTGCGTGTTGCCCTGATTCCCCTCGTGGTCGGCGTCTACTACCTGCCGGTCCACTGGCTGCCCCGCTCCGACCAGGACCTGGCCGCCACCATGGTCTTCATCATCGCCGCCATCACCGACTGGTTCGATGGCTTCCTTGCCCGCCGCTGGAACCAGACCTCCGCCTTCGGCGCCTTCCTCGACCCCGTCGCCGACAAACTGATGGTCACCGGCGCGCTGCTGGTGCTGGTGCACCTGGACCGGGTCGACCATTTCATCGCTTTCATCATCATCGGCCGCGAAATCGCCATCTCCGCCCTGCGCGAATGGATGGCGCAAATCGGCGCCTCCCGCTCCGTCGCCGTCAGCTCCCTCGGCAAGATCAAGACGGCCATGCAAATGACCGCCATCCCCATGCTGCTGTTCCACGACATCATCTGGGGATTCATCGACACCCAGTTGCTCGGCGACGCATTCATGATCATCGCCGCGATCCTGACGGTCTGGTCAATGTTTTATTACTTGCGTCTGGCCTGGCCGCTCATCAAAGAAAAGGGCGGCGCCTAGCGGCGAAGCCCCAGCTTGAACCCGCAGGGTCCGCCTTAACCCGCAGGGTCCGCCGTAAAAGTGCGCGAATGTAGAATTGATTCCCCGAGGCGAACGAAGATCTGAATCGGGTTTGCGTCCCCCTCCAAAAATGCCCGGCTCCGCCGGGCATTTTTTCATTTCAAACCAAACAAAAGTAGGGGTTCACTTTTGTTTGAGGGTTATATATAATGCCTGCCTGTTGCAGCGACGCGGGAGTAGCTCAGTTGGTAGAGCGCAACCTTGCCAAGGTTGAGGTCGAGAGTTCGAGACTCTTCTCCCGCTCCAGTGTTTCACTGGGATTGCAGGGAATGGTAGTAAATGAAGCAAATCGTGGTAAATGAAGTAAATCGTTTGGCTCCAATGCGGGAGTAGCTCAGTTGGTAGAGCGCAACCTTGCCAAGGTTGAGGTCGAGAGTTCGAGACTCTTCTCCCGCTCCAGAATTCATCAAAGGGAAGCCTGGCTTCCCTTTTTGTTGATCTAGCGCTAAGTTCGCTTGGTGCATAAGATTAGTATCATTTCTGGCGAGGTAGCAAAGAGGTTATGCAGCGGCCTGCAAAGCCGTTTAGACGGGTTCGATTCCCGTCCTCGCCTCCAGAATACGTTGTTGATGTGTAAAAAAAGCCCACCGGTTCGCCAGTGGGCTTTTTTTATGCTTGGCGCTGGTAATCCGTGATTGGCTGCAGCCCGCGTTCTTTGAAATGTTTCCTTGAGTACCATTGTAATGCGATACTGGCGCAAGTTTTACTGGCCAGGGATCGCAAATATTGCGCTCAATTTTTCAACGATATTGGTTTGCCCATGATAAATCCGTTTGGCCTGACGCTCTGGTTCGGTCTGATTGGTCCTCCACTGGCTGTCGGAGGCCTCGCGTATTTCTGGCGAAACCTGCTCGCGCACTATTGGTGGTTCATCGGCATCGGGACGGTCGTATCGTACCTCTGGATGGCGATGTGCCTTGTCGGCGCGCTTTCCGATGTGGGGATCACTGGCAATGTCGCTTCGACGCATGCGCCAATATTCACGCAATTCGCCATTCATTGCCTTTCCTATATGCTGGTTTGGCTGGCGGGCAGTGCGATCATCCTTTACCTTATTCGATACCTGCTGTCGAAGCTATGAGCGCGCCTTTGACAGTGCGGATTACAGCCGCGCTATTGTTCGCGGTGGCGTCGAGCCTTGTTCACTGCGCCGAAGTGAATGTCATGATTGCCTATGCCTGCGTGGATGGTGCATTCCGTGCGACTGTCCCGCGGCCCGAAGTTCTGCATGGCGATACGGCGCTGTCAAACGCTTCAATACGCGATGTCGCTATCAAGCTGCCCATGGAACTACAAATGGCGCTACGCGAGGCGGCAAATCAGGCAATCGGCGCAATGGCGCACGAGCCAGGCAAGCTTGATTCCCCCGATCTTTTCTTCGACCACTTCGGCGACCACGTTGCTGCTCAGCTGGAAAAACAAATCGATGTCAGGAAATGTGGCGAGGAGCGAGCGGACTATCTTTATGACGTGGCGATTAATCGATACTTTGCGCAGACCCTGGGCAAGGGCGAGACCTACCAATGGTTTGTCAGTCACGGCGGACCCTGGACCTATACGGCATGGTACGCGGCGGTGGCCGCACTGGAGCTGATTGGAAGGTCGCCGGACCTGGAGGCCTGGAAAGGCTTTTATGAGCGATATTCGGTCAGATACAACAGCCCTGCAGCCCCTGAATAAGGAGACCGGCCTGCGGGCCAGGCGCCACGTTCGACACGCCCACTTCGGTGGGCTTTTTTTCGCCCTCGCGCCTGCCGGCGGCCCAGGCGGGCCCGACCTTGATGGGCTTGCAGTAGCTCAAGCACCGGGCCAAGTGGCCAAACTTTTTCTGGCCGCTCCGGTCACACCCCTCGTACGCAGCGCAGACGCCCACAAGGGCTGAGGCGTTGCGCGCGGCACGCATTGGCGGCGGTGGTGAAGACGGGATGATCGGCGACACGGATGAGTGCAACAGGTTTTAACTGGCTCCGCAGCAAGGCGAGCTGGCGCGAACTAGCGGCGTGGCGCTACGTGCTGGTTTTCTCCTTGTGCAATTCGTTGCTGTGCCAGTGGCCACTGTACGCCCTTGACACGCCTGGGGGCTGGTCGGGCAGCGTGGGGCCGGACCGCATGTACAAGCCGACATGACCTTTA
>JBJMVV010000105.1:0-8640 GCA_045810505.1 Massilia sp. | reverse complement strand
GCACCATGGGCCCGATCCTCTGCCAGTAACCGCGCGTGACTGGCGTGCCAAGCTGTCTGCGACGCGCCTGAACGTGCCGGCCGGCCCGATCGCTGCGCGCGGGAAGGCGGCCAATATGGCAGTGTGGTGTTCGCTTGCCCAAGCCGACAGCGAGGCCAGCTGGTGCTCTCTCGCCAAGGCGGAAAAACAGGCCAGCTGGTGCTCCCTCGCCCAGGAGGGAAACACCAGCGCCTGGTGCTCGCTGGCGCGGCCGCTGGCCGAACCAGTGCTGTCTGCGCAGCTTGCGCAGACAGATGTCCACGCGCATCAGTAAGGGCTGCTGCCGCTTACAGGGACTTCAGGAACGCCAGCAAGGCGTCGCGATCGCTCTTGGTCAGCGCTTCGAAGCGCTGACGCGAGCGGTCGGCTTCGCCGCCGTGCCACATGATCGCTTCCGTCAGGTTGCGAGCGCGGCCGTCATGCAGGTAGCCGACGCGGCTTGGGTCGCCGGCCGCCTTGTCGGTGTAGCCGATGCCCCACAGGGGTGCGGTACGCCACATGCCGCCCTGGGCCTGGCCTTCCACCAGGCCGTCCGCCAGACCTGGGCCCATGTCGTGCAGCAGCAGATCCGAGTACGGGTGGATGGTCTGGTTGCGCAGTTCGGCAAACAGGTGGCCGCTGCCGGTCTTCATGCTCGCCGTGTGGCAGGCAACGCACTGCATGCCGGCAAACAGCTTGCTGCCGTTGGCGACCTTGGACGGATCGACCTTGTGCTCATCCATCGGCACGACGCCTTTCGGGAAGCCGCTGCTCAAGCTGCGCTGGGCCGGTACCGCCACCAGTGCCAGGTAGTTCGAGATCGACTGCAGATCGCTTTCGGAAATACCCTTTTGGGCCGGCAGCGATTTGCAGCCGGCCGGGTCGCTCGAGCAGGCCCGGTTCGGGTACACGGGCGAAGCAACCGCCATGTCAAGCAGCAGGGCCGAGGCGGTCTGGTGACGCAGGCTCACCTTGGCGGCTTTCCAGCCGAAGCGGCCCAGGCGCACGGCGCCCGTCTCGGGATCGAAGACGTAGTTGGCCGTGCCTTTGACGCCGTCGGCATCGGGACTGGTGCGCACGCGCGCCAGGATGTCCGCCTCGGGGATCGCTTCGAGCAGACCGGTGCCGATCATCGGTTGCGCCGAACGCAGCGAAGCAATCGCGGGCACGGGGCCTTCGAAGCGCAGGTTGGGCTTGCGCAATTCGACCACGCTGCCGTCAGCCAGGCTCACGTTGCGGCTGTCGAAACCGCTCACCGACACCGAGGTGCCCCAGTTCTGCGGCGAGCCGGTGGCCGACACTGCGTTCATCAGCACGGCGCTGCCGTACACGGGATGGGGCTGCTGCACGCCATTGGCGCCCAGCGAGGCCACCCGCACCGAACTGCTGTCCAGGCGCGCGTTCAGCGCCGGCGCAGGACTGCGGCCGTTGCTGACGTGGCAGGCGATACAGGTCGACTGGTTGAAGTGCTGACCCTGCAGGCCGACCACGGCATCATTGCGGTCGTTGCCCGGCTCGTTGTGCATGCCGGTGGTGAAGTTCGAGTGCACCAGGCGGCGGCCTTCGACAAAGCGCTGGATGTTCTGCATGCCGGTGTGGTTGTGCGGCTGCTGGAACATGAAGTTGCCATTGTCGGCGTAGCTGTACGACACTGAACCGAGGCCGCCTTCGAGCGTTTCGGCTGGCAGCGGGACCGAGTTCAGGCGCGGCTGCACACCGTACCAGGGCACGATGCCGGTGCCGACCACGTAGGTCCATTCCGAGGCGTAGTAACGGATGCCGCCGTTGTCACCCTTGGCCGCCATCGCGTCCGTTGTGGTGAACATCGATGGCGAGACCTCGATGACGTCGCCCTGGGTCAGCGGACGCGCGTTGACGTTGCCGCCGTTCGGGAAGCCGTTGGCGTCCAGCGCGGAGTAACCAGGGTATTCCTTGATCAGCAGGGTACATCCGCTGTTGAGGCCCTTGGGCGCCGCGAGCGCGCCGGCGGCCGGGTAGGCGCTCGGTGCGCAGATCGTGGTGCTGCGGTCGACCAGTTCACCGGGCTGCATCCAGCCGTAGCCGGTCGCGCCAGGACGGTCGAAGGCGCGGAAGAAGGCCACGCCGCCCGACAGGAAGTCCACCGTGGTGTACTGGTTGACGGTCAGCATTGGCTTGGTCACACCAGGGACGCGGCTGTTGTCGATGATCTCGACGCCCCAACTGCGGTTCTTGAAGTAGTTCGGCACGAAGGTCAGATAGTTGCCAGGGCCCTTGTCCACTTCCAGGCCGGTAGCCGGATCGACCGTCTCGTTCTTGCCGTAGCCGGGTTCATCCCAGTCTTCACCCCGTTCGCGGCCGTGACGCGCCAGTCCACGGGCGCCGAAGCGGGTCACCAGGGTGCCGTCGGCGAGGGTAAATTGCAGCGTTTCAAGCGGCTGGGCAAAGCTCGGCAGCGGCGCCAGACCATTGCCGTTGGCGGGAAAGCGCAGCGGCGATGTGGCGCTGCTGGACAGGGTATTGTCGCTGCCGGGGCTCTTGAAGCTCACCTCGAACAGGGAATAGCCATAATTGGTCGCGCGCGCCAGGCCCTGCATGCGCACGTAGCGGGCGCTCACACCCAGGTTGAAGAATTCCTCGGTGCCGCCCGGGCTGTTGTCGATGTGGCGCAGCTGGGTCCAGGTCTTGCCATCGTCGGAAATGCGCAGATCGTAATTCCTGGCGTGGGCGTTTTCCCACTGCAGCTTCATGTAGCCGATCGGGGTCTTGGCGCCGAAGTCGAACTGGATCCAGGCGCCGTCTTCGAAGGCGCTGGCCCAGCGCGTGTCGAGCTTGCCGTCGATGGCCTGCGCGGCGCTGTTGTTGCCTTCGATTGGCGATGAGGTAACAGCCACCGGCTTGATCATGATGCTCGGCTCGGTCGGATCATTGAGCACGGGCGGCGTATCGACCGGCGGCGTCTCGGCCGGGGTGCCGGTGTAAGCCTGGATCTCGAAGATCGAATAGCCGTAATTGGTCGAGCGGTGCACGCCCTGCATGCGCAGGTAGCGGCCCTGAGCAGCCAGGCCGCCGATGTCTTCGCTGCCGCCGCCGCTGTTGCTGACGGTCTTGACCGTGGTCCAGGTTGTGTTGTCGTCAGACACTTGCAGCAAATAATCGGTGGCGTGGGCATTTTCCCAGTCGATGTGTACGCGCGTGATCAGCACGGACTGGCCGTAGTCGAGGGTCAGCGACTGCGCATCCGAAAACTGGCTGGCCCAGCGGCTGCCCATGTCATGGTCAATCGCCGCAGCGGCGGTCAAGCCGTCACGTTCGATCGAGGTGGCGCTGGCGGAAACCGGCGTGAGCGGCGATTCCGTGTCGGCCGAGGCGGCCATGCGTGCGGCCGAGGCAGACAGCGCAGCCGGTGGTGCGCCATTGGCGCCGTCGCTGCCGCCGCAGCCGGCCAGGGCAAGCGCCGCGGCCAAAGGCAGCAGGGCGAACAGCCCCGAAGCGCGTTGTGATGGTGAGTGCAAAGTGCCCTCCTCTCGTGTTGTTGTGGGTTGAGCAGGGCTACCGGACACGCAGGTCACGCCCCCAAAGTAAGGAATCGGAAATGATTCCCTACGGCAACAATAACAGATTAGAGAAAGCTGCTCATCAGTTTGACACGCGCCCATTACAATTGTTCATTAATCGAATAACAACGCGCAGGCGAGACGATGCGCCGGATCGAACGATTCGGGCGGGGGAAGTAATACGGGGTAAAAAGCCGGCCGCTGGCGATGGCCTCGGCCGGCTGTGTCCAGGCGCGCCAATTCAGTCGCGCTGATTCAGCTGCGCGTTCAGGCAGCCATTGCTGGCGAAGGGCTGGCCATCAGTGCACGCAGTTCGCGGATGCTGATCGAACTGGCTTCATGCATGCGCAGCAGAATGGTGGCGCCGATCGGCAGGCTGCGGTGGCGAATCTTGCTGATCACGGGCGGCGCGACTTCAAGCACGCGCGAAAGCTGTGCGTCGTTCTTCAATTTGAGCTTGGCGATGATCGCGTCGAGTACGTTTGCTGGGTTATAGACGGCCATGTCGTTGGGCTTGCTCATGCTGCTTCCTTTCCTGTTCGTTGCTGTTAGGCGTCTTCTGACTGCGGTCTAGGCGACGCAGATGACATATTCAGAATACACCTCAGGAAGGCGCAGAACTTAAGCGAGTCTTATCAGTACGGCCATCCACTGCAGATTGGGTTTCTGCGGAGCAAGCGGATGCTGGGAACGGCCCCGCCGCTTGCGTTAAAATGCGCCTTTCCACAGTTTCAAGATGAGCCCTGCCATGACCTATGAAGAATTCCTCGACGAGGTCACCACCTTGCTGACCGAGATGTATGACCTTGACGACGCCGCGGCCATCAAGCTGGTGGTCGATGCCCAGGACGCCGAGTATTTCGTCGCCCACGACGACCACGAGGAAATGCGCACCCTCGAGCGCGCCCGCGCCGACGCCAAGGCCCTCTACGAGCAGCGACAGCAAAAAGTACAAACCCAGCAAAAGCAGCAGCAGCGCCGCGCCCAGCAAAAGAAGTAATTATTTAAAAAGAAGTAATTGTTTATTTGGTGTTGGCAAACACGCGCAGTGCGCCTTCCGTATTGGGATAGCGCAGCCGCACGCCCAGTTCCTGCTTGATGCGCCCGTTGCCGATGCGGCGCGATTCGCTCATGAAACTCATCAGCTGGGGCGAGACCTGCGCGGCCAGTGCGGTCCGCGCCAGGCGCGGCGGCCGTGCCAGTCCAAAGGCATCGGCCACGGCATCGAAGTACGCAGCCATCTTCATCTCCGAATCGTCCACCGCATTGTAGATCCGCCCCGGCAAGCTGCGCTTCAAGGCCAGCGCCACCACCCGGGCCAGGTCGTCGGCGTGGATGTGGTTGGTAAATACGTCATCCCCTTCCGCCAGCGCCGGCGTGCCAAGTCGCAGGCGCTCCAGCGGCAGGCGCTCTCGGGCGTAGATGCCCGGCGCGCGCACAATCGCCAGGCTGCTGCGGCTGCGGCGGGCCCAGTGGCGCAGCACCTGTTCGGCGTCGACCCGGCGCACGGCGCGCGCGTTGCGGGGCGCGACCGGCCGGGTTTCATCGATGCGCGCCCCCTCGCAGTTGCCATACACCCCCGTGGTGCTGACATAAACGAGGCGGCCCCCGTCGGGTAGAATGGCGGACAAATGACGCGTCCTGCTATCGAGCGGGCCCTGCCCCGGCGGCGGCGCCAGATGCACGATATGGGACGCCAGGTTTTTCAGCCGTTTCAGGCTGGCGGGCCGGTCCAGGTCGGCCACGACAGGGACCGCCCCGGCCGCGCGCAATGCGGCGCAGCGCTCTGCGCTGCTGGTCACGGCAAACACGCGGAAGCGATCGCGCACCAGCGGCAACAGGCGCATGCCGACGTCGCCGCAGCCGATGATCAACAGGCGCGGCCGCTTGAATTTTTTGCCTTGTTTCGTATTCATTTCAGTATTCATGTCGGAGATTGTATGACGTTCCAGATCACTGTCCAGCCCAGCGGCCACCACTTCGACTGCGAGGTGGGGGAAACTGTGCTGAACGCGGCCATCCGCGCCGGCGTCGGCCTGCCCTACGGCTGCAAGAACGGCGCCTGCGGTTCCTGCAAAGGCAAAGTGATCGAGGGCAGCGTCACCCACAAGCCGCACCAGCAACGCGCCCTGTCGAGCGAGGAAGCGGCCGCCGGCCACGCCCTGTTCTGCTGCGCCCTGACCGAAGGCGATCTCGTCATTGAAGCGCGCGAAGTGGCCGGCAGCAGCGAATACCCGGTGCGCAAGATGCCGTCGCGCGTGGCAAAACTCGAGCAGGTCGCGCCCGACGTCATCGTGATGAGCCTGCAACTGCCCGCCAATGAGGCGCTGGCCTACCGCGCCGGCCAGTACATCGAGTTCCTGCTGAAAGACGGCAAGCGGCGCAGCTACAGCATGGCCAATGCGCCGTCGAGCCTGGATTCCCCGCTCACCCTGCACATCCGCCACATGCCGGGCGGCCTGTTCACCGACCACGTCTTCGCGACCATGAAGGAGCGCGACATCCTGCGCTTCGAAGGACCCCACGGCAGCTTTTTCCTGCGCGAAGATTCCAACAAGCCGATCGTGCTGCTGGCCTCCGGCACCGGCTTCGCCCCCATCAAGGCCCTGATCGAGCACCTGATCCACCTGAAATCCGAGCGGCCATTTACGCTGTACTGGGGCGGACGCCGCCCGCACGACCTGTACATGCACGGCCTGTGCGAGCAGTGGGCCCAGATCCTGCCCCGCTTTACGTATGTGCCGGTGGTGTCCGACCCGCTGCCTGAGGACGGTTGGACGGGGCGCAGCGGTTTTGTTCACGCCGCCGTGATGGAAGATTTGCCAGACCTGTCGGGCCACGAGGTGTATGCTTGCGGCGCCCCCATCGTCGTCGAATCGGCCCAGCGCGATTATATTGCACGCTGCGGTTTGCCGGCGGAGGCGTTCTTTGCCGATGCCTTTACCAGCGAAGCTGACCTGGCGCCCTGAACCGCCTGGGGTTAGCGGGCGCGGCAGTTCTTCAATCACTTGTTGAGAGGATTATTATGCACACTGCATATCTGACTGCCCGCCGCGCCTGTTGCGCCATGGTCCTGGCCGCCACGTTTGGCGCCATCAGCGCGCCCGTCTTCGCGCAACAAAGCGGCTACCAGGCGGCGATTGCCAACCCGGCCCGCACCGAGGACGACCGCAAGGCCGACGCCAAGCGCAAGCCGGCCGAATTCCTCGCCTTCGCAAAAGTTCGCCCCGGCATGAATGTGCTGGACGTGTCCGCTGGCGGTGGCGCCACCTCTGCCCTGCTGGCCGCGGCGGTCGGTCCCAAGGGCATGGTGCTGGCCCAGTCGCCCAAGGCCTCTCCCAAACTCGACGCGCGCGTCGAAGCCATGCCCAATCTGAAACCGGTGGTGGCCCCGTTCGACAATCCGGTCCCCGCCGGCACCCCGCCGCTGGACCTGATCACCATTAATATGTCCTACCACGACATCGTCAACACCAGCACCGACCGCGCCGCCATGAACAAGCGCCTGTACGATGCCTTGAAACCCGGCGGCGAACTGGTGATCGTCGACAATGCCGCCAACGCCGGCGCGGGCATCAGCGCCACCAACACCCTTCACCGCATCGAAGACGCCGCCGTGATCGCCGAGGTGACCAAGGCCGGCTTTACGGTCGACGGCAGCAGCGACTACCTGGCAGCGCCAGGCGATCCGCGCGAGCAGGCGTTTTTCAAAATGGATGGCAAGCCGGACGCGAAGTTCGCCGTGCGCTTCGTGAAAAAATAAGGCCTGAAAACGGTGCGCTGTTGAACAGTCGCGACGACGATTGCTGTGGAATAATTAAGTCCTCTCGGCATTCCAAGCAGGCGACATGAAACAACTCCAGTGGCACCGTTTTATCACCAGCCGGCCCAACCTGCTGGTGTCGGCATTGATCGGCGGCGCCGCGGCGTTCTTTCTGCCGGACGAGCTGACCTGGATCACGCGCGCCCTGATCTGCTGGAATATCTCGGTGTGGCTGTTTTTGGCCATCATGCTGCGCCTGGTGATCACCTCCGACCACGAAAAGGTCAACGAAAAAGCCGACAAGGAAGATGAAAACGCCGGCGTCGTGCTGGGCGTGCTGGTGATTGCCTCGATTGCCAGCCTGATGGCGATTTTTTCCGAACTGAGCCAATTGGCCGACGCCAAAGGCATCGAGCGCGTCGGCCGCTACGTGCTGACGGTGGGCACCCTGATCGGCTCCTGGCTGCTGGTGGGCGTCCTGTTCTGCTTTCACTACGCCCACAAGTACTACCGCTGCGAGCAGGCAGTCAAGCCGCTTAAATTTCCCGACGACGAAAAGCAGCCCGACTACTGGGACTTCATGTATTTCGCTTTCACCATCAGTGTCGCCGTGCAAACCTCGGACGTGTGCGTGATGGGCTCCGACATGCGCCGCCTGGTGCTGGGCCACTCCGTGCTGAATTTCTTTTTCAATCTGGTGGTGCTGGGGCTGTCGATCAATATCGCGGCGGGCCTGATCAAACCTTGAGTGGCCTTGCGAACAGTGCGCGCTGCGGCGATCGGTGTAAGATCAAACCGTGTGCGCACTGCAGCCGACCGAGGCGCGGCAGCGCCGGTGTTTGGAAGCAGCTTTAAACCAGCAAGAGGAGCAAACTATGCAAATCAATATCAACACCGATAAAACCATCGACCGTTCAAACGGCCTGGACGAGCGCGTTGAAACCGTCGTCAATGCAGCCGTTGCCCGTTTCGGCGAACAAATTACCCGTATCGAAGTGCACCTGAGCGACGACCTGAGCGAGAAATCCGCCGACGGCGCCAACCGCTGCATGCTCGAAGCCCGCGTCACCAACTACCAGCCCATCGCCGTCACCGAACACGCGGCCACCTTGCACCAGGCAATCAGCGGCGCCGCGGACAAGCTCAAGCGCGCGCTCGACAGTGCGCTGGGTCGCCTGCATGACAAGTCCCTGCACAAAACGCCTACCTTGATCGACGAGGAGTGAGTAAGCACACAAAAGTAAAAACCTACTTTTGTGTGGGGCCAGAGAATATCCCCGGCGGAGCCGGGAATATTCTAAGGTGTACGCAAACCCGAGTCTG
>JBJMVV010000104.1:0-46045 GCA_045810505.1 Massilia sp. | reverse complement strand
TTTCCCGCGCGTGCTTCAGGGCCAGGTTCCGATGCTCGGGCGGCAAGTCCTGCCCTGCTATGCCGTGTGGCTCAACACAGATTTGGGCGAGCCCGCCTACGTCGGCGCTGGCGTCCAGCTTGAAATCAGTGACGACAGCGGCAAAACCTATGATGACATGGGCACCGTCACGGTGACGACGGCCGCGAGCCCCACGCCGGAATTGTCGTGGTATTCGCTAGGCCAAATTCAGGCTCCCGGCCGGCTCTTCCGGATCACCGATGACGGCGCGGTTGCGCGGATCGATGGCATGGAAATGAACGATCCGGACGACAAGTAATGGCCGGCCAGCTTCAGCCGCTCGACCAAAAATTCGCGATTGTCGACGCGAACGGCCAGCCGACCGAATATTTCATTCGTTGGGCACAGCAGCGCCAAATCGATATCACCGATTCGCTCACTGTTGCGCTGCTCGAAGACTATCTCGATGACCACATGCTTGTCGCCGGCAACGGCATCGGGCTCGCGCCGAGCGGCAGCATCAAAAGCTCGCCGACGATCACCGCCAAGGTTCAAGAAATCCTCGACCAAATTTCAGCCACTCGGGGCACGGTGCTGTATCGCGGCGCCGCCGGATGGGCTGCGCTTGCGCCAGGTACGGCCGGACAATTCCTGCAAACGGCCGGGGCGGGCGCGGATCCTGCCTGGGCAGCGGCCGGCGGTAGCTCAACGCCGTGGTATTGGAGCCCGCCAACGGCCGCGAGCTTCACGCTTTCGAACGGTGCCGGCGCCACCAACATGATCCTCACAGACGACACGGATTGCGGCCTGATAATCGACCCTAATACTTTCGCGGCCGGCTTGTCTCATGCCTTTGCGCTCCGAACACTTGCCAGTGCTGCGGCCAATTGGACGATGACGGCGCGTTTCGAAGGGTCTTGCAATGGCGAATTCGAGTATAACGGCTTCGGCTTGTGCCTGTACGAAAGCGCAACCAACAAGTTTATCGAATTCGACTATCAGCGAACCTATGGGCAGTTGCCATCTATAGCCGTCGACTATTGGACCGCGGCCGGGACATTTAGCTCCGACCAACGCATTCTGCACAGCACGAAGCATCCATGGCTGCGCGTCGTCCATGCCGGCGGATTATACACCTTCCAAATCTCGGCATGCGGCAAAAGGTGGATCACTATTCTTGCGCCGGGCGACACCGCTTTCCTCGCCGGCCGGGCGGATAAGGTCGGCTTTGCGATGGGCTGCGCTCGGGCGACTGATATCTATTGGCAATACACCTGTCAGAATTTCTCTATCGTATAAGCTTGACGGGGCGCGCGAAACGTCCATAAGGTGCGGTTGTTCCCTCGCTTCGAGCGCTTTCCACATAGCCCCAGGGAACGGGCCTTCCCGTGGAAAAGAGCGCATGAACGCGACCCATCAACGTATCATCGAAGCAATCGACACAGCCCCGCTCAACCGTGGGCTGAAGGGCGCTGATTGGTTGGCTTCGCCGGGAAATATCCCGATCACATTTGACAACGGGGACGTCGCGCTTTTCGACAACGAAGGCGACGGCACCTATCAGGTTCATTTCCTCTTTTTGTGCCGCGGCGCAAAGGCCATCGACCATGCCCGCGAAGCGTTCAAAATCATGTTCACGAAGCACGATGCGCGCCTGATTATGGGGCTCGTTCCGGATTTCCGTCGTGACGTGAAATTGCTTGCTCGATGGGCGGGCGGCAAAAGCGCCGGCATGCGGCCGACGCGCAATGGTCCGTGTGAGCTTTTCGTTCTCTCAAAATTCATGTGGAAGGTTGCAAACCAATGAGCTTCCTTAACAGCATCGGCGGTGGCGGGAACGCCGCGGCGAGCGGCCTTGGTCAAATGGTCGGCGCCGATCCCTCGCGGATCAGTCAGATTGCCGGCCAGATTGGCAGGGGCATGAACGGGATCGCGCAGGCCGGCGGGGCAGCGCCCGGTTACGCGGCCGATCCTTCAGCCCCGCCTTCCGCTGCGCCCGTGGATAACCACATGCAATTGCTCGATCCGAACATCATCCAGCAGCTAATCCAGAAATTCGGGCATCAGCAAGCCCCGCAAATGGGGTACGCTCGATGAGCTTTTTGAAGCCGAAACCGGCAACCTCTTCATCCACGAACGTCAATAACGATTTGATTAAATCGTCCTATGGCGGCGCGATGGGTCAAGGCACCGCTGCGATGGGCGATCTTTCAAAGATGCTCGGCGTTGGCGATCCGAACGGGTACAACAATTATCTGCAAATGGCCGGATATGCCCCGGCGATGCGCCAGCTTTCGCAGAACGTCACGGGCCAGGGCGCCGCGGCGGGAATTCTCAATTCGGGCTCGACGGCCAAGGCTCTTCAGACGCGCGGCACGGAGCTAAATCAGGGCTTCTACAACAATTACCTTCAGCAGCTTGCCGGCCTTTCCGGGCTCGGGCTGCAAGCGGGCGGGCTTGTTGCGAACGCCGGCCAGCAATCGAAGAGCACGGGCGGCAGTCCGTCGACCGTGGGAAGCATCGCTTCGACCATCGGTGGCATTGCGTCGATTTTCTCCGACCGTCGCCTTAAGCGGGATATCGAGCTTATCCGCCGTGAAGCTGACGGGCTCGGGATTTATTTGTGCCGCTACGTATGGTCCCGCACGCGCCGGCTCATGGTCATGGCCGATGAGGTTGCGAAGCTTCGGCCGTGGGCGCTCGGCCGGCGCCAGGCTGGATTTGCCACGGTCAATTACGGAGCCCTGTAATGGATCCGGACAACCTCTTCCAAATCCTGCTAGGGAACGCGCCGGTCGCACCGTCGAATGTCCTTCAGGGCGCACCACAATCGGCCCCTGCGCAGGCTGCACCCGCTGCGGAAGCTTCGCCGCGCCCGCGCCGCTCGTTGCTCGACACCATCGGCCGGATTTCGGACGTACTCGCAAAAGTCGGCGGCGCCGATGCGCTGTACGAGCCGACCTTGAATGCGCGCGAGGATCGCACCCTGAAACTCGGCGATCACTCCCGGCAAGTCGACGCGGATAATATCAAGCTCGCGACGGACAAATTCGCGCTCGGGGACGCACACAATTTGCGGCTCGGCCACGTCGCCCGTGGCCTTCAGGCGATCAAAACGGCCGGCGGCGATATCAACCAGGCGTGGCCCGTGCTCGCGCAGCGAATGCAGCTTGACCCGGAAACCATCGAATCAGTCGGGCAGGCCATCGCGAACGATCCCAACGCGCTTGACGGGCTGATTGCGGCGACGACCGATCCGAAATACGATCAGAGCAAGTACGGCGGTTCCGTCGTCTATGCGAAGAATAAAGAGGGCCGGTTGGTTGCCTATCAGCCGAGCCTTAGCGGTGACGAAGCCCGCAGCATTTTGCCCGATGGTGTTGAGCCCATCGACCCGTTCAAAGCGGTCGACCTTGGCGGCTCGCAAGCATTGGTTGGAACGCGCTCGGGCAACCCGGTTCGAGTCCTGCCGAAAACGGAGCGGCCGGGATATCGCGGCGGCGTGCCGATCAACGAGCGGCCGGGATATAGCGGCGGTCGACCGATTGCGCCGGCACCCGGAAAAGCAGGAACCGGCCCCGACCCTGCGATGATCGAAACCGCGCAGGGCAATTTGGATGAGCTTCGGGCCATCTACACCGATTTGCACAAGATGGGCGCTATGGTTTCGCCGGCACAAGCGGCCGACAAAAATGTGGTGGCGCGCATCCGGGCTTCCGGCATCGGGCAATTGCTCGAAGGTGCCGTTGGTACGCAAGCACAGACGCAGCGCGACCGGGTTGCTTCGATCCGTCCGCAGCTAATGCAATCGCTCGCCAAAGCGACGGGCATGACAGGCAAGCAATTGGACAGCAACGCGGACGTGAAGCTGTTTATGCAGACCGTCACAAATCCCGCCACGTCTTACGAAGCGAATTTGAAGGCCATCGCTGGCCTCGAACGATTCCTGCACGCAAATGCCAAAAAGAATGCCGCCGCAGCCGCCCCGGCTGCACGTCCGTCGACTGTACGACCGAAGCCGAAAGACGGTTGGACGATTGTTGGGGTGAAATAACGTGGCGACGTACACGGTCAAAGCGCCGGACGGAAAAACTGTTACGTTGAGCGGCCCGGACGGCGCTTCGCAGGCGGATATTATCGCCCAGGCGCAAGCGCTCTATAAGCCGCAAGCGGCGCCACCGGCAAAGGCCGCGCGTCCATCGTCTGCGCCGAATGAATTTCTTGACCGCTACAATTCGATCCGGAACGGGCTCGGGGCGAAATTCTCCGACCCTGCAAAAAAGGCCGCTGCGCTTTCCCGTTTCGACAGCGATCCCCGTGCGCAATCCTTGCGGAAAGCCGCCGGGCTCGCACCGCTTTCGACGGCAAAGCAGGAAGTCCAGAAAACCGCACGCCAGCGAATCGATGATGCCGGCGCCGATATCGGCAGGGGATCGACGGGCTTCCAAAGCGCCGCGGCGGGCATCGCTCGGGGAATGTTCGGTATCCCGGAAATTCTCGCGGCGGCTGGCGAGCGCTTTTTGCCGAGCGCGGTGACAGGCAACAATACCGACGCCAGCTTCAGCAATATTCTTCAGCTTATCCGGGCCAAAGACACGGCGGCAATCGACGCTCATCCGGCTGCGGGTATGGCCGGGGAATTGGGCGGCGGTCTTGTCGGTGCCAGCGGGGCAGGCAAATTGGTCATGGGCGGCGCTCGCCGGCTTGCTGCTACAGGCGTTCCCGTAGTCGCTCGGGTAGCTCGCGCGGTCGAAGGCGTCGGCACGCTCCGTAAGGGACAGAAAGTCCGCAATGCGGCAAAGCTTGTGACGACGGGCGCTGCGGCCGGTGGAGCCCAGGCAACCGGGGAAGGCTCGGACCCGCTTACGGGCGCGGCAGTCGGGGCAGCGGCGGTCCCTGCGGTCATCGGCGGCTTCAAGGCGGCGCAAGTGCTCACGCGGCCGTTCCGGGACGTCATGCGGCTATCCAGCGCCGGCCGGATCCTTTCGCGTCTGACGACGGCAACCCGTGACGCCTTGGAAACCCGCGCGGCTCAATACCGTGCCGACACTGGCGCCGAGCCCACGCTTTTCGAATTGCTCCCGCTCGCGGATCGCAACAAAATCCTGAAGCAAGCTGTGGTCGGCAAGGATAACGTCGTGGAAGCGACGTCAAATGCCATCCGCCGTCGAGCTCAAAATCTTGGGCCGGAAATGTCCCGGCGTGCGCAGCAAATTCTTCAGCCGCAGCGTGATTTCATCGAGCGTGGCGTTCAACGCGACCTTGCGGTAGCGCGCGGCGGCAACCCGGTTCCGGGCGATGCTGAATTGGTCGGGGACGCCATGAGCAATCCGACCGACATGAACCGGTTCCGGGATGAGGAAGCCCGCGCGATCATGGCCCCGCATGAGGCTACGCCGGTAACGCCTAATCTCGAAGACCTTTTCCCGCATGTGCCCGGCCCGAACGGTACGCGCATCGAAGCCGATCCCGAGGTTTCGACAACCATCCGCTCGGCCGCGGGCATCCTGCGTCAACGCGCCCAGGGTGCCGGCGTCACGGCCGGCGATATCACGGACATGATTTCGACGCTTCGCGGTGACTTGGGCAAGGGCGGAAACGAAGCTCGGGTTGCCGAGCGGGCCATCAATCACCTTCACGGTATGCTTGACGAACATGCTCCGAACGCGGGTGCCGCGGCTCGAGAAATGTCTGACGCTTACGCCGCCCGGTCAAGGATGCTCGAAGGCATGGAAGAGGGCTCGGCAACCCGGCTGCGCGATGACGTCCAAGTGGGCACTAGCCGGCGCATGGCCCGCAAGGTCCGCAATGCTTACGACACACCGGAAGGTGCCACCGGCCGTTCGCTTGGGCAGGGAAACCGGATCATCAGCGAATTGGGTGGCTCGCCCGAAGAGGCTTTGCGCGCCACGGTCAAGATGAGCCGCAACAGCACCGGCCGGCAGCTTGCGCAGAATGTCGGGGACACCGAAGCCGAAGCCATCGCCCGCGCCGCTCGCGCCCAGGATCAGAGCGCCCAGGCGCTCGCGTCGGCATCGCAAAAGGCACAGTCGGGCTCGGGCGACGGGGCGGATGCGGAAATGCTTGTGCAGGCCATCGCTGGCCTTCACCCGTCATCCTTCATCACCACGAAGGCGGGCGCGATGCGCCGGCTTCTCGATATGACGTACATTCCGGAAACCCGCGCCCGGACCATCGTGGACATGATTTTTTCGCAGGATCCGGCGATGATGCGGCGGGCTCTGCGCGCGGTCGGAAACGAGCCCAACGGCGCGACCTTCATGAAATACCTTGCCGGCGCGACGGGTGTGACCGCGGCGAAGACCGGCGGTGCCCCGAGCATCGACGTTCCCGGCGATTTCAGCCGGGCGGATGACACCCCGACCGCCGAAGCCGATTTGGCGGGCACCGAAGAGGCGCCGGCCGCGGATGAGGAAGCGCCGGCCGAAATCGATTCGGACAGCCCCTATGCGCAGGATTTGCAGGACGTCTATGACAACGAAAGCCCCGAGCTTATTGATTTGATTCAGCGCGTGAAGCACCAAGAAAGCCGCGGCGATCAGAGCGCAGTTTCACCGGCCGGCGCAATCGGCGTCATGCAAGTCATGCCGGAAACCGGGCCGGAAGCTGCGGCGCTCGCCGGGGTGCCATGGGATGAAGACGCGTTCCACAACGATGCGGCGTACAACGAATTGCTCGGGATCGCGTATTTGTCGGAATTGCTGCGCAAGTATGACGGGGACGTTCCGCGGGCTCTAGCGGCGTACAACGCAGGGCCAGGCGCGACCGATCATGCGGTGGCTTCGGGCGGGCAAAATTGGTTGGCGGCGATGCCCGCTGAAACACAAGATTACGTGGCAAGGGTGGGCTGAAATGGTTTTGCCGAGTGAAGTTTTGGGGGTGGCTCCTTGGGTAATTATCGCGGCGGTTGTGTCGTGGTTTTCCTCAAAAGCTGCGAACCGCGAAAAGGCCAAGCGAGAAGCAATCAAAAACGCGGACAGGCTCGAAGTCCACCGTGACGAATTGACGTTTCAGCTAATCGCGAGCGCGAAGCAGGAAATGTCGGCGGCTCGGGTTGAGGTCGATGACTTGCGCGAGGAAGTGAAAAAATTGCGAGCGATGGAAAATCACTTTTACCATTTTCAGCAGTCGTTAGAGCATTTGGAAGCGCTGCTCACCGCGGATACGCCGGAAGCTCGGGCGCAAGCCGAGCGCAACGCACGGGCTTTCCTCAACCGTATGCGTCGGCTGAATGCGGCGCGGGGCACGATAACCAACGAAGCGCAGCGCATGTCGTCGGAAATCGCGCTGTTGGACCGCGAAGAGAAATTAGGGAAGGAACCGAAAGATGGGTAGTCAGGCGCTTGACCAAGCCGCCCGCCAGATGGGTTTTCACGATTACGCGACCTATCAGGCGTACCAAAACAAACAGGCGGCGATGCGGATGGACAACGGCATCCAAGGGACCGGCTATTCCACCGGGCCGCAGCAAGCCGCCGCACCGCCCGAAAATTGGTTGCAGCACCTTTTGTCGAGCATCCCCATTCACCCGGCGTACTTGCTCGGCAAGGTGAATGACGCCTTCACGAAGGCCGGCCAGTGACCCTTACCGACAAAGACATTTTCGACGGGATCCGCGAGCGCCGCGGAATTGGGCTTTCCCATGAAGACGTCGAAACCATTAACCGGATCATGTATCCGAACGGCTTGCCGGGGGTTGTGCAGCAGCCCCTAGCATGGGGCGCCAAGGTGTCACCGGAATTTCGCGAGAAGGTGCGCGCGATTTCGGGGCGCCTTGGTTGCGCGCCGGATGACCTTATGACGTGCGAAGCCTGGGAAAGCGGCCGGTCATTCTCCCCGTCGAAAAAGAATTTGGCGGGCTCGGGCGCTACCGGGCTCATCCAATTCATGCCGGACACCGCAAGGAAGCTCGGGACGTCCGTGGCCGCGCTCGCGTTGATGACGGCTGAAGAACAGCTTGATTGGGTCGAGAAATATTTCCAGCCGTACAAGGGCAAGCTCGGAACGCTCGCCGACCTTTACATGGCGATTCTGTGGCCGGCCGGCGTAGGCAAGCCCATGGAATACGTGCTATGGGATAAGAATTCGCGACCGACGACATTCCGACAAAACGCCGGGCTCGATATCAACCATGACGGTTCGATCACCAAAGCCGAATGTGCCGCCAAACTCTATGCGATGAAGGCGGAAGGCTTGCAGCCGGGGAATATGGCGTGATGTGGAAAGCATTTTTTCAGTCGCTTTTCGAGCGGCTATTGTCCCCACAAACGGCGCGGTTCATTCTCGCGCTGCTCGCGCTCGGCGCTGCGGTGTTCGGAGCTAACAAGCTTTTGGACGTCAAGAACAAGCTCGATACGAGCCAGGCCGCGGTTTTCGCGGTCGGCCAGCTTTTCGCGCTCGCCTCGCTGGCATTCGGATATTATTTCGGATCGACCGCGAAAGGCGATGACGGATCGACCGCCACGGTAAAAATTGACCAACCCGCAAATCAGCCGGTCCCGGTCAATGACACGGGAGAAAGCAAATGACGCGTAGCTATATCGCCGCAGGCATCGGCCTTCTCTATGCCATGGTCATTGTCGGCTTAATCGCCGCGAAGCTCGCGGGGCATATCGCCTGGGCATGGTGGATTGTGCTATCGCCGATTTGGGCGCCCTTCGCGCTTGTCATCGCTGCGGTGATTGTCTCGCTCGCGCTGCTAGGCGGCGCCATGAGCCGGGGCGAAAACCCGTTTCAATAGGGAGAATTTCGATGCCACCGATGCCGCCGTTTCTCGCCAAATACGGGATTTATCTCGCCATCGCCGCCCTTGTGGCCGGCGTGCTCGGGCTCGCCTATTGCCAGGGGCGGTCGGCCGGCAAGTCCGGTGAGGTTGTCAAGGAACAAGGCCGCACCATCAAAACGCAGCAAGAGGTTGGCGCCGCCAACGAGAATGCGTCCACGGCTCGGGTTGCCGACGCGACCAAGGCTGTCCAAGAGGAAAGGGAATTGAAAGATGCGCTCGATGCTTCAAAGGATCCTGCTCGCCAGCGCGTGTTGCGCGGCTGTCTCATCATGCGCCAGCAGGGTCGAGACACAAAAAACATTCCCGCCTGTAGCGGACATTAAGCCGGCCGTTGAACCGGCGTACCCGGCCGAAGCTCTTCAGCCCGGCGATGCCGGCGAAGCGGCCGAAAAGGTGTGGTGGAATTCGGTACTGATTTGGGGACGCGGCGAGCACACGAAAGTGGTCCGCGTCTGCAATTGGGCACGGGATTTGAAGATGCCTTTGCCGGACGGCTACTGCGCGCCCTGAAGAAACAGGCGCGGCCCCGAAAGGTCGCGCCCATTTCCGTTGCCCCACGTCGACGTTAGGCGTTCGTCTGAAGCTCTTCGAACAGCCGGTTCGCGACCGGATCGTTCGTCACCGTTTCGACAAAGCGCCGTTGCTCATCCATCGGCAGTCCCGCGATCCGCTTCAGCCCCGCGACTGTCCCGTGGATCGCATCGTCGGCCGGCGCATCTTTGAACCAACCGTCGACCTGTGGGCGATTGCCGTACTGGCCTTTTTCCATATCCTGTTCTCCGTAGGATGGACGCCGGCATGAGTCGCCGGCAACACGGTTCAAACACCCAAACGGCACTAGGAGTCAACGGGCTACTGCGGCGCCTGGCACAGCCGCCCGTAATAGGCGATTAGGAGCGCTTCGGCGCGGCCGTCATCCTTCACCCGAGTGAGCCGGCTTTCGACGCTCGGGAAGAGGCTGACGGCTTTTTCACGGCTGGCGCCCTTGCTCGAATTGAGCAACCCGAGCTTACCTTTCCACTGTGCCGGCGTCGTGAATTGCACGGTCGGCCGCGGCCGGATGCCTAGAACGATCGCATGGGCAAAGCCGAGCGTTTGGCCGAATTTAAACATGCTTGTGACGCCCTGCCCCGGCCGCGCGGCAACGTGCTCGATCACAGCCTTATCCACACCCGCGAGCGCCATGGCGGTGCTCCAATTCGTCTGCCATTCCGCATAGGCGGGGACGTCTTTGCCCTTCAGCGTCACGCGGGGCACGTCGAAGAATTCCACCGTGTTATCCACATATAAAATTGCGAGCGCGCCGGTCTTGCCAGGATCGATGCCGGCGAAGATATCAGAATGGGCAGTCGTCATTGTCACTCTCCACGGATACGATGTACGGCCGAAGCCACAAGGGCGGCTCATGGAACGGGATTTCGAGCGTCGGGATTAGCAACACCGGCTCATCGGGCTCGGGCTCGCCGATCCCCAATTGCTTGAAGAGGTAGAATTGCCGGGTCATGGCCGGCTGGTTGGCCTTCGCGACACGGGTGTTCCGCTCGGCGATGTTGTCCGCTTTCGTCTGCCCTTCTAGGTGCTGCACGCACAGCGAATTTGGAGCCCCAGGGCAACAGTGTCCGGCTTCATTCGTGCCAAGGTCGATCCCGTGGATATGGACCGCCGCCCAACGGTGCGCGAACACCCGTCGACCTTCATCCCAAAAGGATCCGTAGCGTGTCGAATTGCCGCGGCCGGCCGTGGTTGCGCCGGTCCATAGAACGCAGCCCGTCGAATAGTCGAAAACGCATTTCTCGGCGAAGCGCTGCAAGGCGGTCTTGCCCCGTTGGCGCCATGCCTGATTGCCGGGCTGCGCGGTCATTGGTTCGCTTTCCGCAGCAGAGCATCCGCATGGCAACGCTTCGGAGCGCACCAACAGATAAGGTCGCGGCCCCGCAATTTGCTGACGTCGAGCGCCGGGAGAATTTCGCGTTCGAAGCGGTCGCAAGCTTCCTCACGATCCCCGCCGAATGGATTACCCCAAGGGGTGCCGCGACCAACATAAATCGCGTCCGGTGGTACATTCTCCCGGCGTTGGTTCCAGACGCGCGGGCTCACTTGCGATACCGCAGCATGCTTTCAACCTCGGCCTTAATTTTCAACCGGCGCTCGATTTCCCAAGGGTCCAAATCTTCCATGATTTGCTTGACCATCGTGACCAAATCCGGGCGGTCGAATTCTTCGAAGACCAATTCATCGTGAACCTTGAAAATCGTGTTGAGCCCGGCCGCTTCGGCTTTCTTCATCCGGCTCATGATAATGTCGCGCGAAAGCCCTTGGATGCAGTCAGCGGTAAGCATGCCGTGCCACGCCAGATGCCGGCGGAATTTCTTGCCCTGATAGCTCATGAACGTCCACGCCGGCCGTTCATCCCCGTTGAAATCGTAGGTGCGCCCCTTGCGCGGCCGATGGTAGTAAAGCTTCCGGCCGCTCGGGAGCCGCATCGTCAGGAAATCGCCTTCCTTCCGGAATTCGATGCCGGCGTAGGCATAGGTTTTCGCATGATCGCAGAACACCGCGCTAACGCTGGCTTCCCACAGCCCGTACCAAAATTTCGGTACCATCGGGGCGAATTCCTTGCGGTACGACGTCACCGCGAGCTTCGCTAATTCGATAGAGCCGCCGGGTAGAAAGCGAGCGTGGAAGCCGTTTGGCCCGAGCCCGTAACCGTTGCCCATGACGCAGTTTTTGCCAACCTGTCTTTCGAGCTTGTTGTCAAATTTGTTGATGGGCTTGCGGTAAATCATGGACGCCATTTCGGCATAGGCGTCGTGCCCGCTATGGAGCATTTCGGCCTTGTCGTGCTGACCGGCCATGGACAGTAGGTTTTTCGCTTCGACCTGGGCCAAATCGCCGGCAACGAGCACCTTGCCCTTCTCGGGCACAATGCATGAGCGCAGCGACGAAATCACAGCCGTGAAAATGTCGTCGCCCCAAAGATCGCGGATCGTCGGCAAATCGCGGGTGAGGATCGCATCGGCAAGCGCGTCGGCGGTCAAGCCCTGCCGCTCACTGATTTCGCCGCGGGGATAATTCTGAATCTGGATGAGCCTGCCGGCGTCCCGGCCGGTGCGAGCGCCGTGGTACTGCGTCGAATAGCGAACGCGCCCATCAAAGTCGGAAGCGCAGTCGAGCATGCGCCGCAGCTTGGCAACGCTGGATGAGGCAAGAGAGCGGCGAAGCGTCAGAACCTCATGAATGTGGAACGGTAGCGGCTCATCGAGCGCTTCAATTCCGAATTCGTCATCGGGATCAAGGATCGCGTCGAGCGTGGCCTTTTTCATGTCCCCGAGCGCGAAGCCTTGGTCGTTTACCCAATTGAGCACCTTTTCCCGCTGTGTCGGCCGCAGCCCCGTCAATTCCTTGAACCGGGCGGTCATCGGCACGCGTACTTGGTCTAGGACGTCGATGCTCGCATGGACGAATTCTTTGTCGATTTTGATGCCACGCTGGTTAATCCGCTGGTCGAGGATCCACGTATGGCGCTCCGATGGCCCGAGCCCGTTGGTGGTCACATAAACGCCGTACTGCGCTTCGGTGTCGGTTGCGCAATATTCCTTCAGGCGCCCCAGGTTGTAATCATTGTGCTGCGACCAACCGCCGATGCGATCCGGCTTGCACATGACCATCATGAGCCGGTGCCCATCCATGTCTTTCTTCACCGGCAATTCCAGCGCCGATACGAGCGCGTCGAGCCCGAGCGGCAATGCCTTCATGCCGGCGACGGCCATGGTATCGTGCCAGCGCTCCGGACCTAGATGCGGATAACCCATCGGAACCATGTGGAAGAGCCACATTGCTTGCTCGAATGACGCGTTGTGCGCGACGAAAATAACCGTGGGATCGTTCGCCAAATCCATTAGCTCGGGATCGCGGGCATGAAGCTCTTTTTCCCCGAGCACCCGCGACGGTCCCGGCCGGCCATCGGTTACGAGCTTCAGCGACAGGCAAAGCACGAACGTGCTCATGTCCTGCGCGTATTTCCACGCGCCTTGCTTCTGAAGGTCGCACCGCGAGGCGGTTTCAAAATCGGCGACGACGTACCGGGTCATCAATATATCCTGAAGGCGTCCACTTGCTCGAAGCTCCCAAAGCGCGTTCGCACACCTTGGGCAACGAACGTCGGGAGCAAGTCTTCGCGGCTGACGTCGCGCAAATGGTCGAGCACGATGGGCGGGAAGATTAGCTCGCCCTTGGGCAAGCCGTGCTTCTCTGAAAAGTGCGCGACCGCCGTGACCATTGTGTTCCAATCGTCCACGAAATTGATCCGGTCATTGTCGTTCTCAAATTTCGTCATAGATCGTACTCCAATTTCGGGCCAGGGCATGTCGATTCTAGCTCACCTTCGCCCTGCTTGCAGACGGTGCAAAATGCCAAGCCGCCATCGCAATATTGACAGTGCTGCTTTTCGCACGGCTGCGGGCATTTGTACCAAACGTGTTGCCGCTCTTTCGCGACGACGGCGTTAATCGCAGCATCCCGAGCTTGCCGATAGGCGGCGGGATCCTGCCGCAGATTCCGGTAGGTGTCGAACACCGCATGGTTGAGCGCACGCGGCACCCGGCGCCAATGCGGCCAGCACATCAATTGCCCATCCTTCGCCGGCCGCTCGCAATCGGGGATCGCGCAAAGGTGGCTCATAGATCGTACTCCGAAGCCGGCTCGAGTTTTTTGAGGCAGTCATTGCCGTGGACGACAGGTAGCGGGCCGATCCAGCCCCAAACCGGCTCATAGGCGTGCCAGCGGCCGTCGTGGAAGCTCGCAATGCTCGGCTCGCACCATTCGCGCACCTGAAGCGCCTTGCATGGCGTCCAGACAACATACCGGCCTTCGACCGGCGGCGTGCCTACCTGAATTTCTAAGCCCATGGTGCTGCCCCTGAAAAGGTGCCCGTTTGTTTTCTAGGTAACGGAGCCGAAACCCATCCCGAGCAGGGGCAACCTACCAGGCGGGAGCATCCCCGGCGCCAGCGGTTTCGCCGGCAGTCGGAGCCAACGCGGTCGGGTCATGATCCGAATAGCCCGCGTAGGAACCGAATACCTCATTGTTGTTCGGTCCACCCGCGCCGGCAAGCTTCTCGCCTTTGCGGATGAAGAGACAATTCTGAAGGTACGCGGTCACACCGTCTTTCGCGTCGAGCGTCTTGCGGCGGAACGGCTTGAATGCCACCGCCGGCACGACGTAGGCGCCCGGATAGAACAAGTCTTTCCCGGCCTGCGCGCGTGCATGCTCTTCCGCGGGGATATCGATAATCTTGCCAGCTTCGAGGCGGGCAAGCTCGATATCGAATTGCGACGATGCGGTAAGGATGCCGGCGAACGGCGCATATAGCTCCGCACGCTTTTCGGCCTTTTCCTTGATTTTGAACGCGTCATCGGGCGATTTGCCCTGTGCGTCCAATTCAGCCTTCGCGATTGCTCGCTTGCCGGCCGTGGTTCCGCTCATCGCGGCGAGGTAATAATCGCCGGGGTTGCCCGAGAAGCTTCCAAGCTCGGATTTGATCGCATTGACCATGATCCCGACGATGCCTTGGAAATCTTCGTCTTCAAGCCCGAACGTCGCCGAGAATTTCGGTGTGGCGCCCTGGGTGTTGCGGGGTGCCGATTTCTGCGTGATTGAAGAATACAGCAGACGAGCCGGCTTGATGAGGGTGTAGCGGATAGTTTCAGCCATGGTTGCTTCCTTTAGCCCCTTCGTTGGTAGTACCCGACCGGAGTGGGGGCATTGCCCCGGCCGGGTGTTCGATTACGATGTAACGTCTATCACAAAATGACGCGTGGTAAACCGGGTTTAATCCCCACGGAAATCCACAATTGGCACATGCGGCCACGCCTAAAATCCGGCTTCGTCAAGCGACTGCGCGTGGCCTTTGAAAACCTCGGCGTTCGTCTTCGGTTTTGCTTCCGGCCGGGGATCCGACAGCGGTGCAACGGATAAGCCATTCGCTTCCGGCTTGTACCCGTATTCCAGCGCCAATTCCTTGCCGCGGCTCGAAAGCTTCTCGATTTGCGCGGGGCTCTTGATTTCGGCCGTCGTGAATGCCTTGTCGCCGAAGACCGCTTTGAGCGCTGCCGCGGCACCGGGCTTCCACACCCGGTTCGTTTTCTTTTCGACAAGCTTGGCGCTCGGGATTTTCGAGCCGCCGACAAGCCGATGGTGGACGGTATTTTCCAGCGCCTTCATGAAACGCCGGGCTTGCTCCCGCATTCCATAGAAGCGGTCAAGGTCTGCATCTGTCAGCATGGCGATAAATTCCTCATCTGCTTCAGCATAGGCGAAAAACGCCGATTGCATTTTGGGGCAGTCCAACAGGACCGGGCAAAACTGGCACCAATCTCCGGGTGTGAAGGCGTCGTCATCGAACCATGATTCCCGCGCGATGTCCGTCAGAGTTTTCATGCGCGGGAGCAATTCGTTCATCGCCCAATCGAGCACGAAACCGACGTTGGTTTCCCACACGTCGGGCGCCTCGAATACGCCGTAGAAATTCGGCTGCACGATCCCGAGCGATACCCGCATGTCCCGCGGCAGGCTTCGGCCATCCTTCATGATGTTGAAGACCATGAGCGCGCCGTAATAGAGCAATTGCTTGTTGCCCGGCGCGGCTACGCCGATCCCTTCCCCGTTTTTGTAGTCCCGCAGGAAAATGCCGTCGCTCATCGACCAAAAGCCGAAATCGACGGTGCCCTTGAATAGCGGGTGGATTTCCGGAAGGTGGAGCGTGTCTTCCAAAAGCATGTTGCCTAGCTCTTTCCGGCGAGCCAGGATGCCGACGCATTCGGAAAAATAGACCTGTACGGCGTCGAGCGAAATGCCACCCGGCCAGCCGGCGAGATAGCCGTTGAATTCCTCACCGAGAAATTCGTAGGGCTCCAAGCCTAGAGCAAGCGCTTTGGCGCCTAGCTCATGGGCCGCGGTCCCGAGCTTCGCGTACTCGCTTTCGACGTTCTCGAATTGCCCCGCCTCAATCTGCTCCCGCTGCAACAGAAATGATCCGTCGCAATTCATGAAGCGGTGGGCGGCGCTACCGCCTAGCGGTGAGTGTTCTAGCTCGATCATCGGTTTGCCCCGTCATCGTTGTTTCATCGTGGTTAGTGGCCGGCAGATTACGCGCTGCCGGTGCCGCGTCAATCGATTATCCGGCGAATTGGATGCCGGCCTTCGCCTCAACCTCTTGCGCGAACGCCTCGCGCTTGTCGGCCGGAATGTTGCGGCTGTGTGCAACCTCACCGGCCGGGACGTACCGGGCGATGATTTCCTTGACCGGGCCAGGATCGCCGAGCTTCACCGCGGCCTGATTGCAGAGCGCACCCAAGTCCGCGTCGGAGAATTGACGAACGGTCGGAGCCGCAGCAGCCGCGGCCGTGTCGGTGGCTTCCGAAGCCGCCGCAGCATTGCGGAACGCCGCGAATTCGTCATCCTCTTCAGGGGCAGAGGTAGCGGGCTGGTCGCTCGCCGAAGCCGTCGCAGTCTGCGAGGTCGCAGAAGGCGCTGACGTTGCCGGCGATGTGCCAGTGTCCGCGCCGGTCGCGCCGCTGGCGACGGGGAAACCCGGCTTTGGGTCCGGGCGCGTAACCCCGACCTTCATCCGCCACAGACCATCCTTGGTCTTGCCCTTAGTCGACGCGTGAAGGTCGGCCGACCATGGATGCCCATGCGCGTCGATTTCGGCGCTTTCGTCATTCGCAGGCGGGGATGCTTCCGCATCCGCCGAGCGCTCGGGCTGTTCGTCCACATGAGCCGCTTCCGCAACGATAGGGGCGGGCCGCTCGGCCTTTGACTGATCGCTCTTCGTTTGGTTTCCCGCGCCGAGCGCCGCATGCGACGTGCCGCCGAGCAAGGCATAGACTGCCGTAAGCTGCGCGGCGTCCAAGACGACCACTGAAATCATCAGTGGAAATGGGCTGTTATTCTGTGCCGTCACTTTCGTTCTCCCTATGATCCATCACACGATGAATTACGTTCATTTTTTCCAACGCCTTCACTAGAATTTTCTCGGAGATAGACCCAGGCGCAACGAATATCTCCGCACTCACAATTTCGGTTTGGCCGATGCGGTCGAGGCGGGAAACGGCTTGCTCATTTTGTGCCGGTACCCAATCGGGCTCTGCCAAATAGCACCGTGAACAAACTTGTTGCAGCCCATCCAATCCGGTGCCCGCTGATTGGATATTGCCGATGAAGACCCGCGTATGAGCGTTGTTTACAAAATCGTCAACGGCTTTCTGCCGCGCATTTGCCGATTTTCGCCCGTCGATCCGCGCTGTTCCGAACCGGGACAATTCATTTTCGAAAATGTCGAGCACGTCTATATGCCAGGCGAAGATGCAAAGCTTCTCTTCGCTACCTTCGAGAAAATCCGCGGCGTAGTCGGCAATCTGCGGCGCAAGCGCGGTACCCATGAGCCGGCGCGCTTCGGCGATATGCCCCAGGATTTCGAAATCTTTAGTGGTCTGAATTTCTTCGAGCGATAGCCCGAGCATACCTTCCACGTCGAGCGCCCCGCGGACGGCGCCATTCTCTGCGCATGTCACGACGGAAAAACGCGGTGGCTTCATGAATTTCAAAACGTCTTTTTTCTCATGCCGGGCCATGACGTTTACGCGCAGCCGATTTTGAAGCTCGTTTTCGAGGCTTGTGCTTTCGAGCTTGAAGCGCTTCCCCTCAATCGTCTTCATGTCGGCTTGCCGGTTGTACCGTTCCTTGAATTTGTCTTCGCTCGCAAAATCGATTGCTTCCCAATCGAAATGCCGGAACAGAACGTAGGCTTCGCTCGGGCGATTAAGCAGAAGCGTCCCCGTCAGCGCTAGGTGCTCGCGGCAGTGCTTGGCGATTGCCGGCACCTTGATTTCGCCATGCTGGTATTCGCCGCGGGAATTTCCAAGGATCGCACGCGTTGTCAGCGCTTCGATGTTTTTCATTTTGTGTGCTTCATCGCAAATCAGCACGTCCCATTGGTATTTTGAAATCGCCCGGATGATCGCGGGATTTCGCGCAGCGTCATAGCTGATAACCTGGTAATTGGCCGTGGGGTGGATGCCGTCTTTCACGCGCAGCATGACGGACGCTTTCACGTTCGGAATGGTCGACCATTCCCGGATCCTTTCGCCCCACTGAATTCGTACCGACGCCGGGCAGATAACAAGCGTGCGCTGTGCTCGCCGGACATTGCAATAGACAATCGCGGTTGGCGTCTTACCTAATCCGGGCTGGTCCCCGTCGATCCCGCCGGTTCGCGCCAGCAAATAGGCAAGCGTGCCGTTTTGATAATCCCACAGATTTTTCCCCGGCGGGCAAAAGCGCGAATAGTCCGGGCCATCGAGCGCACGGGACAATTCGATTTGCTTGCGATAGGCGCCAAGCGTCGGGGAATCTAGTGGTGCCAAGTCGGCGAGCGCGTAGGGATTGCCCATGCTGAAAAGCACGGCATTTTCGCGGGTGCTCGCGGACGTCGAAAATGCGAGCCCGCGGTAAGCCATCAATGCGGCGATTTCTAGTTTGCGGCTGCTCGGTACGTGCAGGATGAAATTGCTACCGTTCTCCGTGACGATCACAAACTATATTCCTGAATGCATGGCGGGTGCGGATCGTCCAACCGGCCGACCGGCAATGGCCCGCACCATCCGAAAATTCCGCTGTGGAATTCGTTGCTCGATTTCGGATAGTACCATTTTTCTTCGTGCCGTTGCAGGATGATTGGTCGCACCCATTCGGGCTGCGTCCGATCCTGGATATAACACACATATTCGCCGTCGCGCTGCGGCTTGCCCATGAAAACTTCGATGCTCATGTTTGGTCCCTTTCCCGCAAGAAACAATCATAAAAGCATTCCCTTCTATATCAGATTCTTAGGCGATACCCTAACACAAATTAATCACGTCATGAAAGCGTATCGAAACGAGAACCTTAGCGCCCGACCTGTTTCAATTTCCATGCCCATGCGCGAGCAATCGCAGCCGACGTTACGGCCGCACAATTCCCTTTTCCCCAAGAGAAAGCTTCCATGCGCATCCCGGCCATTCTCTCACCGGTCGGGCTCGTTACAGAATCCGGTACCCACAAGGATAAATGCGCTGTGCAATTAACCCCTGATGCTGCCGCAGGATATTGTTCGGACCCGCCGGCAATCCAGCCTTTCGGCCGCAGCTTCAATGCTGTGTCGATTGTCGTGGTATATTGCGCCGCGGTGCTCGGGAGCGTGACGCCATCGAGCGTCTTTGCGGGCTCGCGCAGCAGCGACAGCAATTGCGTGTTCAACGTCGCGCTCGGTCCGCTCTGTTCGAGCACCTTAGCGATGGCGTCCAAATCGGCCGATGACGTTGCGGCGGCAACCGGGGCGGCGGAAACTAGCAGCGCCGCGAAGAGGATAATTTTCTTCATAGGTCATACTCCACAGAGGTTCGGTCTTTCATGCGCAGCGGCAACGGGCCAACCCATTGCACGGGATCATCGGCCATCCACCGGCCGACCTTTGCTTCGTGCCACCATGCTCCATCGTGCCATTCGAGAAGCTTCCACCCGAAATAGATTTCGGCGGCATAGAGCCCCGGCTTTTCCGGCCGGCCGGCGCTGTTCTCGATAGTCATAGATCGTAGCTTTGCGGCTGGTCTAAATCGAATTCCACCGTCACCGTTGGCGGCTTGGGCAAATCGGTTGCCAGGCGGGCCGCAGCCATGGCTTGATCCGCGAGCCGCGTGAGGATCGCTTCATGAACCTCACCGCCCCACTCTTCGAGCATGTCGGCAATCTCTTCGAGGCTCCACCCGCCGAATTGAGCGGCGGCAATGATTTTCGCCTTGTCCAATTGCTCGGGAGTATAGCGCCGCGTGTCGCCGTCCGTCCGCTCGACGGGACCAAGCAAGCCCTTCTCTTCCCAAAAGCGAACGCCCCGGCGCGTCGTGCAGCCGGCACGGACCATTTCTTCAACCGAATGCATGTGGAATCTCCCGCAAAATCTGTTCCATTGTTCTGTCCCGCCAGTAATGGGCACGCTCACAAACGAAATAATTGGTGTCGGCGCGCAGCCTTGGTAGTCCGCAAAAATCCAATTCGTGCGCTAGTCGCACAGCCGATTTGAGCACCGCCGGCCATCGGTTCGTGAAGCCGGTTGCGATGGCGAGCGCGGGCCACATGGGCGCCAATTCTTCGGCGGTGTAGAACGGCCGCGGTTGCCACAATGGAAGCCAGGCGTTCACGGCCGCGGCGTCGGGATCGGTGCGGTACCTTTGAGCCCAATCCGCGACCGCGCCTTTCCACTGCGCGATGACGCCCGCACGATTGCCGGTGGCCTGCATCATATCGATGATGTGCCGCGTTTCCTTCATGCTTTCGATGGCGATGCGGGTTTGCCTCATAGGTCATGTTCCTGCGTTGGGATTTTCCACTGCCCATCGGTCGGGCGCAAAAAGGTGAGCGCTTCGTTTTTCCGCAATTGATCGCGGACAAGCGCCATATCGAGCCCGCCATGTCGGCCGGCAATTTCCTGAAACATCATCGCGTCCGTGGTTTCCCCGCCGAGCCCGTTGAGAACCTTCGTCACCTCTTCGACGCTCGCCCATCCATAATGACTCGTCTGTTTCTTCCCGTTGAATTCGGCGAGCTTGGCGGTGCGTTCAAGTACGATGCTGACGCCGATTTCCTTGACCGCGAAATCGCGGGTTTCGTCGGACACGTCCGCATCCTTCTGCTTGCGGGCTCGAAGCTCCGTGCCGCCTTGCTTCAGGCGCGTGGAAATCACAGTGTCCATGTTCGCATAGAATGCAGAGGATCCGCGGGCGCCCTTGTTTTGATCCTTGCCGGTGTGGTGGATCGCGAGCACGAAACATTCATAGTACCGCGCCAATTGCTCCATGAATTTCGTAATCATGCTAGCGTCTTTGGCGGAATTCTCATCGAGTCCGGTGATTAGCCGGGACAGCGTGTCGATGACGATGAGCGATGGCTTGGCCTTCAATTCGGCTAGATCGAGCTTCACGTTTTCCCATGCCGTGCTGTCCGTATAAAGCGGAACCTCGGGACTAATGAAAAATCGATGGTCGTTCCGAAATTCGATACCCTGCCATTCCATCCACGCCGGCCAGCGCTTTTTCGACGTCGCGACCGGACCTTCGCCAGCTAGGAAAAGCACGTCATTCTTGACCGGCGGGGCGCCCCACTGGCCGGGGATACCGAACGCTAAGCTCAATGCCATGTCGAGCGCGAGGAAAGATTTGTAGCTGCCGCTTTCCCCGTACAGCATGCCTATGCCGTGAGCGGGTAGCAGGCCGGGGATCAGCCAGGTTGGGTCTTGAACCGTGTCCGCATAGTCGTGAAGGAATTGGATGCGGTCGCGCCGCTCGGGCGGCATCGGCGGTTCGAATTCCTGCCCTTGGAAATTGGAAAACGCATCGGCGTTCGCCTGAAATCCTTTGACGCCGCCTTCCGTGTCTTCCCCGTAGCTCGCGGCATTGCGAACGATGGTTTCCAATTCCCAATCGTCCCACGGCGGCGAGCAATGCGGATTCCAGTGCTCCCACAGAAGGTCGAATGCGACACCCGGCGATATCGCTTTGTCGAGGATCGACGCGGCAACCTGAAACGCTGTGTTATTGCCGCCGTGCCCTTGCACAGAGACACGGCCGGACGTCACATAATTTTGCAGCAAATCCATTGCCCAAGCGACGTTCCGCGGCTTGTCGGCTTCAGGATTTTTCTCGAGCCCCAAGGTATCGGTTTTCTTGCGCTCCGGGATAATCGCCGAGATTGATTGCGGAAGCTCTGTGAGCCCGCCGCCCGGAAGCGCGCTGTACGTGCCAGCATCCGTCTTCGAGCCCGGCAACAGCACGTAGCCGCCCGAGACAACCTTGCCGTCCCGCATGATGCCGCCGCGGGTGTCAATGCCATCGGCGATGCGGCTAGCGGTCGACGGACCTTCGCCTTTGAAATAGACGTGCAAGCCGCCGCGTGGCGTCCGGACCTGAAAGGCTCTCTCAACGGCGCTGCGAACGACGGGATCGCGCTCTAGGAGCGTGTTCCACCAATCGAGCCCGTTGGGATCGACGTCGATGACAAACAGGCCGCTAAGTCCGGTTGCGACCGCCCAATTGAAATCCGGATTAATCCGCTTCCACTCGGCAATCTGCTCGGGATCATTGCTGGCGATATGCCAGCCTTCCTTAGTGGCCGGCTCTTTGCCATTCGGAATGCAGGGGAAAACCTTACAGCCCGTGAAGAAATCCGGTAGATCGCGCACTAAAGCATCCACGCCAAAAGCTGACGCCCGATCCACTCGGAATAGGCGGGCGGGATTGCTTCGTTCAATTCATTTTTGGTTGCCCAATCTATGCCCATTGCGTCTGCCGCCGCAGCTTTCGAACAATTCCCGCCGCCCGTCACTTGAACCGGCGACGTCCACTCGTTGAGCTTTCCATAATGCGGTTTGCGCTTATCCATTGTGTAAACCAACAGATGCTTGCCATGAGGGGGGACGGCTAAAGGGAAATTTGTTTCAAACAGACGGTGACGGATCACCCGCAGCCCGAACATCGTTCCGCAAAGCATTGTCGGATTGATGAGCGGCGCACCTTCGACATTTTCAATCACATAGGGCAAGCCGGATACCCGCAGTTTTTCCCGTATTGGTTCGATGAAACAAGGCCAGGTGTGCCCATTGCCGTTGCGTTTCGCTAAATCGCTATGCCGCTGACACGGCGGGCTTGCGTGAACCGCGTCAAACCCGTTCAAATCGGCTGCGGTGGCATCGCCCTGAAGGAATTGGAACGGGTAGCGCGGCTGCGGGTTGATATCGACGCCGACAACCTCAAAGCCCGCCCGATGATAACCCATCGCCGCGCCGCCCGCGCAACAAAACAAGTCGAGCAGCCGGGGCTTGCGCGCGTCCGTCGATTGAATTAAATCCCGCAATCACTTGCTCCCCATGAGGCAAGCCCAAGGTGGTCCGGTAGCCCCATGCTATCGGACCATTTTGCTTTCCGTTACGTTGCGGAATGTTCTTCGAACGCCTCGCCCCGAGCCGCAATCCTTAACCCACCATCGAGCATGTTGGCAAGGCTGCTCCAATCGCGAGGATGGGACGTCGCCTTGTGATGCGGCCGGCCGTTGCCGCCACTGCTAACCGCGACGTTGAACCGGGTTGTGAAATCCCGCGCTGGATGGGTGTCATTGTACCAATGGATAAGCACCCATTCGCCGCCATGAAGGTCGCTGATATCGACCATGGCGCCGACGCCCTTGCACGCGAACCGAAGATGAATGCCGTGCCCGCAGTACCCAGGCGTGCCGTTGCGGTGCTGTTGCTCCACGGTGGCGCCGCGTGCGCTCCCGATTGTCCGGAACGCCATGGCAAGCTGCTCGCGGTCGGCTTTCCGGCTGGCGCATAACCCGTCGATCCAATCGCGGTCAATATCGCAACCTTCGTCCGTGACCATCATTAAAAGCTTTGTGCCCTGCCGAACGGCCACGGCGCTTTGATCCGCGTTCGGGCCGGCTGCTAAATCCACACCCGTGAAAATAGGGTTACGCTGCGACATATTGATTCCTTTCAACGCGGTTGCCCACTTGCTGCAATTTCTGCCGGACCTTCGCGCGCCAATTCGGATTGCGCTGCGCTTTCGGGTGCCGGGCGAAATACCGGTATGCATCGGACACACTCACCGGGCCATGACTGCCAACGAGAAATTCCCGCATGGCTTCCGCCCATGAACAATGTGCGTCGAGCCCGGCAATCGCGATAAACCGAGCAAACCGAAGCGGGACAAGCGCGCCATCCAAATCGGACGCGGCCAGCCGGTCAAGATCATCCTGCCCATAGGCACAGAGCACGCTAGGAGCGCCGCCGTTGTGCTTCGCTCGCGTGCCGTCCGGATGGTGGAAGAAAAGCCTACCGCGCAGGAACAGCAAGCCCGCCGCGTGCTCCCAAACGTACCGGTGGAAAGGGTCGGTTTCCGTTCGGGCAAACATGAGCGCGGTACCCTGATTATGCGCCACCATTTTTCGAAGCCATGCTTCAGGATCGTCATAGGGGAAATTCAGCCATACGCGACCGAACCAATCGAGCGCGAGCCCATCCCCATCGGCTTCGGCATTGTGTTGCCAGGCTGTGAACCACGGACGCGGTGCCGGCGCGGCGCAAGGGTCCAAGTCGAAGCTTTGCCATCCGCCGAGCGCGTCAATGATGGGTTGCGGGGTGAGCCACGTTTGCGAGCCCGCCGCGGCGCTTTGATGCCCACCCATGCTCATGAGCCTGCGTCCAGCTTGCGCGCCATTTCGGCGACGGGATCGCCCATGGTTTCCGTCCACGGGCGCGGCCCGCCTTCAACCCTCCGATAATAGCGATATCCACCGCCGCGCGAGCGAAGCCGGAACAAGCGATGATCGTTGCGGAAATTCTGTTCGAATTCGGCCTTGGTTATGCGTTTCTTTGCGGTGCGGCGAAGCTCCAAATCCGCTTTGCATTTCGAGCACGTCCAATCTCCGTTTGCAGGGTGCCCGAGATTGCCGCCGCACAGGTCGCAGAAAGGTTCACAGGTCATAGGTCAATTCCTTTGCCGGCGCAGCGTCAACAAGCGCCTGAATTGCGTTTTCAATGTCTTCGTCGGTTGCCGTGTCCGGCACCCCGATTATGTCGCGGATTTTTGCGAAGGTTTCGAGCAACGCCTTTATTTGATCGTCGGTGTCGCCCGTGCGTCCGTCTTTGTCTAATTCCTCTTCGATTTCCTTCAGCAAATTTGATCGATCGCCAATCCATTCGAGCGCCTTTGCCGCGTCATCCGGGTTGCTGAAATCTTTCGCGTAGTGCTCTATATCGAAGCAAAGCGTGCTGTACGGTTCTGCAACCGCTTCCTCTATGTCGATAAGCGCTAGTATTTCGTCGGCCAGGTCCGTGTTCCGGATATCGCCTTTGCGCCGCATGTCTTCGGCGAATTCTTTCAGGTTGAGCGGCTTCATAGGTCATATCCCCCGCGCAAAAACGCGCTCCATTGTGTTGCCATCGCCCGAGCAAATCCGGGCTCGAAACGTGCGCGCTCCAACCCACGCTTTTCGCCGGGCGGCATACGGTGGCATTTTGACCATCGCTTATGCTCTTCAGTGCCCGGTTTGGGTACGGCCATGCGGTGCGTGCGTACAAGCGGCGGGAAACCGACAAGCTCTAGTCCCGTCAATTTCAGGAACGGATCGCCGAAATGGTGCGGGTGATAAAAATGGGTTTTCCCGCGGCGCGTGGCCTTGATTGCATGTTCATGCATGACGGGGTTTTCAGCCGCCTTGAATTTAATAGGTGCATCGCGCAGCTTCCGGTAAAAGTGCGCGCCCTCTTCCATTTCTTCCCACCGCGGCCAATAAAACCCGTTGGATTTCTTCCCCCCGATATAAAGGTGTTTCACGCCGCTGTTGGCGAGCTTCGTGCAATCAGGATGCATGATCGCGAAATCCCATCGCTGCCCATAGGCGACGTCGATTGCGTCCTGTTGCAGATGCCATGCGGGATCGCCTTCAGTCGGCAGGATATCGCACGACCAACATTCGAGCCCCGCGGCACGAAACGCGGCTGAAACGGTGCCCGAGAATTCACAGAGAACCACGCCGCGCACTAGAATATTCTCGCATCGTCGCGGAAGCCGGCGCCGGGCATAAATTCACGCGTTTTGAAATCCTCCAAATAAGGGTCGCTCCAATCGTCGGGCAAATGGTAGGTTTTCGCGTGTGCTTGGAGCGTCTGCCCCATCGCTTCAATTGCTTCCTCTTCGGTTGCGCCATGCGCTTCAAAGCTGAAATGCCGGGTTTCAAGCGTAAGGATGAAACCGACCGGGATTTGCGCCGCGCTCATTAGTGACACTCCGGGACAGCGCGCGGCCCGTCATCCAGCCCGCCGAAATAGGCTGTCTGCCATGGGATATTGCGAAAGGCGAAGCTCCCGCCGCTGCGCGACACAGCCCGGTAAACGGGCACGCTGTAGCGTCCGCGATCCCCTAGCCGGTCAAAGCGGATAAGCTCGAAATGATCGAGGTTGGCAATCGTCAATTGCTGGCGTGCCGTCCAGCGCTTCGCATAGCGCGGGTTACGGAGCACCTTCAAGCCGCTGTCATGTAGCGAGCCGACCACGGCCGGGCGATGCTCCGCGATTGCGCATTCGAGCTTAAAAACCGCATCGATCATCGCGGATGGTTCGCCGCCCCGCTCAATTGCGTTGATGGCTTTTCGGATGCCGATAATGTTAGTCTTGTCGACCTTGCCAGATTGCGCTGCGGCCATGTGCCGCGCGACGGATTTGAGGCTTGTCTGTTTCATTTTGTCGCTCCATTAAAAGCGGGTTGATAAATGTAACGTAACGGTAAGCGCCTAAAGATCAAGCGCCAGTTTTTGATAAATCGTCCTGTTGCGGGACACGGTTTTTTCGGTGCGCCACCACCCGTCAAACGCGGGATGATCGCGGCAATTCATCATTGCCCTTTGCAGCCGCGGCGTGTCATGACGCCGCATATTCTCGGGCACGCCGAGCAACAGCCTGGTTGCCAGATAGGAGTGCCCCACGGGATGCGCGGGAATCACCGTCTTAAGCCATTCAACCAAGGATCCAATCGCGGCGGGTTGTTTTTCGAACGCGTCCAGAATTAGCGCGGCGATTTCCCGCGGCGCAACTTGGTCGGTAGGATTGCCCAATTCAGCCAATTGCGCTTGTGCCTTCCCTGCGTATTTGCCAAGCTCTAGCAACCCCGCGGGGTTTTCGATTAGATAGACAAGCTGGCCGACGTTGAGCCGGTTGCCGGTCTTCAGTGTGGAGCGGATTTCATCAAGCGCCGTTGTGCTCGCATCATGGCGCAACAGATTATCCTTATCCATTGCGCGCAGCTTTTTGACTGAAATTTTATGCTTCTCGGATATCTCGAAAATATTCACGGCTATAGTGCCCCTTCCAGCCGCTCGAACGCTTCACGCGCTCGGGTTAGCTTCGCATTGTCTTCCTGGCGCCATGCCACGTCTTCGGACGTTGAGCAACTGGCGAACGCGTCTGAAGCATAGTCCAAGCCGGCGCGGATCGCGTCGAAATCGTCTGCGCTCGGCCATGCGGTTGCGGCTGTGTCGATGCGGTCTAGCAATCCAATGCGCCGCTCGTTTGGCAAATCGGAATTGCTGACAGCCTCTTGAATGTCGCGAAAATCGCGCGGTGTGAGCTTACCCATTACTCGAGCCCTTCAATGGATGATTTCACTTCGTCGACTGTGGCGAAAGGCTCGCCGCGAAGCAACGTTCGTGCGGGATTATAGTAGTATTTCCCCTCATCGTTGCGCTTGATAAAGCCGACCGTTTTGCGGTCATTTTTAACGGTGATGCGGAACGGCTGTAAGCCGTCATGACGATAAGAAATCATTTTTAGTCCCCTCCATAGTGCAAGGCTTGCGCTTGCGACGAATAGCGGTTGTCATCGATTTCTTTTGAGCTGTCACGCACATAGACCGCGACACCGCGGCAATCGCCTTGAATGTAGAGCGATAAACCGGCTTCGCGTGCAAAGGTAGTAACGTGAAGCTCTAGCCGTTCTGTGCCGGCTTTGTATTCCGGCGAATTTCCCGCCCACGCATGTGAGCATTCATTCTCATATCGTTGGCGCAATTCTTCGCCCCAAAAAGCGAGCGCTCGCAATTGCCTGGCGTAGCCTATCCAGCCTTCCTCTTTGAGCACGCGCATAATGTGCCGTTCGTTGAGGATCGTCCGCCGCGGGTCGAAAGTGCTCATGACGTTAATCCCTTATTCTGCGCGGCTTGGCTTCCCATGTGCCGCAAGTGTTGCCGTTGACGTCGAACAATCGCCCATCGATCCGCTGATTATCAGCAAGCGGGACAATTTCGATTTGATCCGCTAGCCGGCGAAGAATGCGCGCAACCTCATTAGGGCGCTGGCCGTCGGCGAATGCGGCGTTGTCGCAATCAAGCTTCAGGCTAAATCCATATCGCATGCTCATTTCGTTTTCTCCCTTTCAATTCGTGCGCGCTCAATTTGGTAGCGCTCAAACCATTCGCGTTGCATCTGTGAAAGGGTTTTCATGCCGGTTCCTTTTCCGCCTGGAGCTTCGTCAATTCGGCGAATGTCTCGCGCGCCTGCCGAATTGCTTCCGTGACCATTCCGGGGAAATAGTGGCAAATGCAGCAATTAGAGCCGCGCGCCGCTCGCATGATGCTGCAATTGCGGTTCATGGCGTCCGAATCGCGATGCGCAGTCCAGAATTCGCTTTCCTTGCCGAATTCATAAACCGACCCGCCTAGATCGTCGCGCCCCATTTCAAGATTATCGATGTAGCAACGGACGGTCGAATGAAATGCAACCAATTCGCCGCTATCAATCGCGGCTTGGGTTTCGCCGTTTTTGTCGTCGCCGTCATACTGATAATTTTGTTCCTGTTCGATTTCTAGCGTTAGCTCAACGCGTCCGCTAGTGAAGCTCCAAACTTGGGTCATGTTGTTCGCTCCATTGAAAGCTGGTTATTTCTAAAAACGAATATCCGGCAATTGTCAGCTAATGTCAAATTCTTTTTTGTCCCGCTTTGAAACGCTGAAAACGGCGGATTTACGGGGGAATTGCTGATTAGCTCTTGTTCTCACATTCTCTAGCAATGGTGACAATGAACTTACTAAAGCGTGTAGCCGCGAATCATGTTCGCTCTGCAAGATCGCATGTCGCTGCGCTGCGCTCCTATCGTCGCTGCACTCCGCGCCAAGCTTAATCGAGATACTGAAAAATATTTGAGGATTGAGAATTTCGAAAAATGTCTAAAATCGTCCTGGCTGTTTCCCGGTTGCTGCGTGGCATTCCCATTATTCACCCGCGGCGCCGAATTTCCGGATCACCGGATCAGCGTTTTCGGTTATGGCAGGATATCTAACCCTGTCGATGATAGGCACATGACCGCGGCGCTCGTTGAGCCAGCGCTGCTCTAGGGATTTGCGACGATCAACCCGGACAATCATGTGAGCACCTTGCATTGATGTGACGTTGCGTCACCTATGCATCACAATGATTAACAAATCCATAAGCGGTCTAAAGATTTTCCCTGTCCGGTACCTACGCCGGCAAATCGGGCGATAGGGGGGATGCTTCGGATTTGGGGGCTGCGGGCCGGGCCGGGTGGGTGTACGAGATATATACCAAATTTCCCGACCCGTGACGCTACGGAACATACTCATTACATTTGACAATCCCCGCAACGAAGCGCAACACCCGCTCCCCATTTGGGGATCATGGAGATAAATCATCATGCATAAGGAAACCTCTAGCCGGGTGTCGACCATCGCGGCGCAAGTGCTTTCTATCGGCCACGTCGAAGCCGGGGAAAGTGTCGACGGAAACGACTACAACGATTTGCTCGACCACGCGAAAACCTTGGCAGGCTCATGCATGTCCCAGGACGAACATGCCGGGTCGGCCCCTACCGGCGATTTCCGCACGCGACTGAAGAATGAGCGCGAGGATTTGGACCGCCGGCTTACCGCGCTCAATTCCTACCTCATGCACAACCCCGGACACCCGAGCCCGCGGCACAATGCGATGCTGGTTGAGCAAGCCCGGCTCATGTCCGAATTGCTCGCGGTAATTGACGAGCGCATTTGCGACATTGGAATTACCGACCGCTCGGCTCCGGTCGAGGAAATCGAGGATCATGACGATGGAGCGTGATGGCATCCACCCGGCTCCCGCAGAATTTTCCGATGCGCAGGTAGCAACGGACCCGATTTTGCATTTCTTCCACTATGCCCACTTGCCGCCGAAGCTTCAGGCGACGTCGAGATTGTTTTTCATTCTCGCGTCAAGCTTGGTCACGTCATTGCCCCGGAACGCCGAACGAACCGTGGCGCTGCGCAAGCTGCTCGAAGCCAAGGATGCGGCCGTGCGTGCCAATCTGCCGGCGCCGCGGCTCGGGCAACGGGAATTGCCGGGGATCGAGCAACCCGAGGTCGACGGGGATCCGGTCGAAATCGGTGGGCACGACGAAGACCGGGACGGACCCATACCATTCAACGGTTGACAGCCGGCGAGCGGTAACTTAGATCGGGGCTTGTCGATGATGGTTTGCCCCTGAGCCGATGACGGTTAACACCGGTCCCTTGGGATCGATGCCACCGGGATAGGAGCCTCATTACCTTCGGGTGGTGGGGCTCCTTTTTCATGTCCGGAACAATTGCGGGGATTTTCCGTTTGGGCATTTCACCGGTAGGCGGGAATGCCGGTTTCTTCATCATGGAAGGAACCGAGAAAAATGGTTGAGAAATCCCACAGTGCCGGCGCCAAGCACGGCAGCAATGCAAGGGCCGCGGGCGCAGACCAAACCCCGAGCGGTTTGAACGAGAACACCGGGGAATTCCGGGTCGGGGAAAACATCATCTTCGGCATGGCGAACGGCAATATCAAAATCCGGCGCTCGCCCCAGGGCGATGAAGTCGAGGTTGCGGAAACGACCTTGGCCGGGCTCATGATCGACGCATTCTTCACCGACAAATTCGACGGTGAATATGATACGGTGTCCAAGTCATGAGCATCGAGCTAGGGCTCCTGATCGTCAACACGATCCTGCTTGTGATAATTCTCCTGCGGCGGTAGGATCGCGTGCCGGCCTTCCCCTTTGGCCGGACCACTTTGGGGCTTCTGTCTCTAATCGGGATGGGAGCCCCTTTTTATTTCAGCATTGACGTTCCTAACGCAACCGGTCATGAAGGGCACGGCCAGATGGCGGGAGCCCCGGTACTCCGGGGAGCGGGAGAATTGCACCATGGGATATCTTGAACCTCGCAAGCGCTGGTATCAGCGCACAATCGTCCGGGTGCTGATCGTCACGGCCGTGGTCTATGCGCTGCTCACCGCGATCCTAGTGGTGACGTTCGGTGCCCGATAGCCCGGCGCCAATCGATTTGCTGCGCGAGCACCGCGCGTATTTCGTGGATGAAAGCCGGAAGGCGAAGCAAGCCGCCGATGCAGCGACAAGCAGTGCCGTCCGCGATCCGTACCTATTGCGCGAGCAAATCATGCAGCAATTTGTGCAGCGGATCGACGTCACATTGAGGGATTGGGCATGACCGTAGAAACCCCGCGCTTGGCGTCCCTGCGAGCGAAGCTGAAGGCCCGCACCGGGAAAAAGGAATACGAGAAAAACTGCGAGGAATTGCGCGCGGAAATTGCGCGGCTCGAAAATTGTCAGGATTTAGACCTATGACGAAAATTTCCGCGACCGTCACACCTTGCAAGTGCGACAACCCCAATCATCCTGTCGGTTGCCCGTTCGGTTACAAGCTCATCCACTGCGCTGAAGAGGAAGCGCACACATGGGTTGCGTCGATTTCTGTGGATGACGTTGGGTTGTGGGGCTCAAACCAAATGCAAAGTCAATCTCGCGCGCTTGCTACCGCGGCGCTGTTGGATCGTCTCGCCGAGGGCTTTATTTTATGACCAAAAACGTAAATGTTCCCTTACGCACAATCTTGGAGCGGGTGAGCCCGGCGAAGGTTGCGGGATCCACCGAAGAATTCCTACATCGCTTGCTCAACGTCGACCTTGCGGGGCTCACCGTTCGGGACGCGCTCGCGCTGTACGTCATTCAGGCGCAGCCGGGGATAAGCGGGCTCGACCTGGCACACATGGTTGGACAGCCGCACCGCAGCGGCGTGCAAAGCAATATCCATCGGCTCATCGACCGCGGCTTGATCGAGGATCGACGCGAGCGCTCGAAGAAAGCCATCCCAAGTTTGCTGTACGTGCTTCCGGCTGGCGTCGAGCTTTGGAAAACATTAATCGTCTGAAGGGGCAAAAGTCATGGGCGGGGTTTGGGCAGATTGGAGCGCGCCGAATATCGAGCGGTTGCGCACACTATGGCCGCAGGATTTGACCGCGACGGAGATTGCCGAGAAATTCGGTGACGGCCGCTCGCGCAACGCGATCATCGGCAAGGCGCATGCGCTCGGGCTCCCGGCAAAGCCGCGGCGCCGTCGTGCGTCCAAGGAACGCGGACAGCTTATGGCCGGCAGCGTGCGCAAAGCGTTCGCGTCGAAGGGTGACGATGCCACGCTTACCCGGTTCGTGAAGGTCGGGGCTCGCGGCACTGCCGAGCACCCACGCAAGCAGCGGCGGCAACCAAGGCTCCCAGGTATCGGGATGGCTCCGCATATCACCGAGGGCCGCACCAAATTCAGCAAATCGGTCAAGTCCGTCGAGCAAGTTACCAATCTGCTAGTCAGCGGACATAGCAACGTGAAAATCGGCCGCGACGTCCGCAAGGCGAAATTCCGGGGCTATTGGATTTACACCCTATCGCTCGAAGAGCGGAAAACGTGTCCCGATACGTGCAAGCATTGGCAGACGTGCTACGGGAACAACATGCCGTTCGCCAAACGGATCGACCACACCGACCCGGAATTTCTGCCGACGCTCGAAAAGGAAATCACGCGGCTCTGCGGAATGAAGAACCGCGCCGGCTTGCTCGTTCGCCTGCACGCGCTCGGGGATTTCTTCAGCGTCGAATATGTCGAATTTTGGGCGCGCATGCTCGGGCAATTCCCCAACCTCGCGGTCTATGGGTACACGGCGCGCACGTCGGGTCCGATTTCCTGGGCCATCGGCCGGCTGTACGGCGCGTTTCAGAACCGGGCACTAATCCGCTATTCTGACGGTGGCTTCCCATTCATGTCGACCGCCAGTATCGGCGACGAAACCGGGTGCCCGCCGAACGCTTTTGTCTGCCCGGAACAGACCGGCAAGACGCGTTGCTGCGCTACGTGCGGCGCATGTTGGTCGACCACGAAAAACGTAGCATTCATGGAGCATTAGGGAGAACGAAAATGCAATCCTATATCGGAGCGAAAATCATCCAAGCCGAGCCGCTGACGCTCGGCGAATATAACCAGCGCCGCGGGTGGACGATCCCGGCCGACGAAGACCCGAACCGTCCCGGCTATTTCGTGGCGTACCCGGACAATTACGTTTCGTGGTCGCCCAAGGAAGTCTTCGAGGAAGCGTATCGCCCCGTCAGCGATGGCGAGCGCTCGCTTATCAACGGGGAGCTTTAAGATGGACAAGTGGGATGAATCGGTCGAGCGGATCAAGAATGGGATGCTCGCCGAAGAGCCGGAAGCGGCGCTCGCGGGTGCCCTTCAGCTATTCGCCGATTTCGGCCGCACGCTGGAAATGATTTCGGCCGACATGGACCGCATCGCCACCGCGCTCGAAGGCCAGCAAGTCACGATTAGCGGCGAACCGGTTCACGACCTGTAAACGCCGATTGACGGATTTGAGTAAGTCGGGGATGCTGCATCCATGAACACGAACGTCGACATTACCAATTTGCCGGCTACGCGCACGGATCCCGTGCAGCCGACGCGCGACCTTGCCCGCCTGCCGATGATTTCGGCCGAGCAATATCAGCACGTCGGCCGCTTTGCCGGTGCCTTGGTCTTGTCGACGTTCGAAATGATTGGCGGCTTGCCGCGGATGGCAACGTGGGCCGATGACAACCCCACGGATTTCTATACCAAGCTGTTCCCGAAGATGATTTCGCGCAGTCAGCAAGTCGACGTTAGCGGGACGTTGACCATTGATGACGCCATTACCCGGCTCGAGAAATTGGAACCGGCTGTGGATGCGGAATTCACGGAGCTTCCGCAATACGATCTGTAACCGCCAGTTGGAGAACATGGCATGGCCGACGAATATGAAAAGAACCGGGCATTTGGGAAGCCCGAAGGCATCGAAAAGCGGCTCGCCATGTGGCAGAACCAGCTTTCCCGCGATAAGTCATTCCCCTGGGTCGGTCTTGGTCTGATTGACGACCTGAAATGCGCCTGCCGGATGCTCGGCGGCGATCCCGACAAGCAATATCCGGACATGCGGAAGCCCGCACCAACCCCGGCGCCCGAGCCCGCGAAAGTGGTGGAGTACGACCTATGAAACCGAGCGAAAAAGACCCGATCAAGCGGGCACTGCCACCCAAGCGCGATCCCGTGTGCTTCGAGCTTCAGCATGCAATCCTCATCCCGAAAGGGACGATCCTGCGCCAGCATGAAGGCGCCCCAGGCGTCTTCGATTGCCCCGTAGCCGGCGGCAAATTCGTGATCGACGTGGTTGCCGCGATGGGCGATTCGGCGACGTACAAACGGGTGATCGCATGACCGGCATGAACGGCACGCACAAGCGTGAAATCATCGAGCGCCCGCGGGCTCGCCGAAATGCTGCGAAGGTGCTTGCGCTGACGCTGCAAAATCGTCTTCGCGCCCTATACGATGCGCAAACGGAAAACGATGAAGACAAAATCGTGATGGCGACGGCAAACCTTGCCCAAGTCATGTACGAAAACGTCGAATTCGCCATTTGGGCGCTAAAGACGGTCGCCGGCATGAGCCCGCCGCCGCCGGAAGCCCTGAAGCCGATTTCGCAAAGCCACGTTCCGCCGGCCAACGATCCCAAGCCCATGCCGGTGCTCGATTTGCCCTGCACATGCCCACCGTTGGAGCACGGGATTATCGGCCGCGAGCGGCACATGACTAGCTGCCCGAAATACGTTCCCTAATGGACCTTCAGAAAATCGCGGCAGATGCAGGCGTTTCCATAGATGAGGTTCGCGAACGGTGGCTTTCACTGCGCGTTGCTCTGTGGAAATCCGATTTTCGGCGATTTGCGAAGGAAGCGGTTAGGATACGTACCAAGTCCGGCGATCTTGAACCACTGGAATTAAACGAAGCGCAGCTAATTCTTCACAATGCGGCTGAAGAACAGCTTGCCGACGAACAATGGGTGCGCCTCGCCGGCCTGAAGGGACGCCGGCAGGGATTTTCGACCTACGTTGCGGCCCGCGGTTATTGGCGAGCTACGCTGTGGGACCGGCAAAAAGTTTATATCCTTTCGCACGAAATGGCGTCGTCAAACGTGCTGTTCGACATGACGGCGCTTATGCAGGAAAAGCACCCGTTTCCGCCGCAAGTCGGTACCGACAACGCGAAAGAATTGGAATTTTCGAAGCGGGGCTCATCCTATCAGGTCGCCACGGCTGGGCAGAAAGCCGGCGGGCGCGGCGGCGCCGTCACCTTTTTCCACGGCTCCGAAGCCGCGTGGTGGACGAATGCCCCGGACCATTTCGCCGCGTCCGTGCAGGGTGTGGATGAGGTTCGAGGCGTGTGGGGCGTCCTATGGCGCGAGCCCTTCAAGCCGCTGCCGTTCGAGAAGGGCAAGGGCGAGATTTACGGATGGGTGAAAGCACCGTCTGAAATTTGGCTCGAAACGACGTCTTCCGGCCCCACGGGCGAATTCTTCAAGCGCTACACGGACGCCATGAAGAAAATCGGCCGCTACCGGGCGGTGTTCGTGCCGTGGACGGTCCAAGCCGAGTACCAGGAAGCCGGCGATTGGGTGCCCAATGGCGAGCCCGAAGAGGAAGGCGCGCTTTCCGAAATCGAGTATCAAGAGCTTTACGGCTTGACAGATGCGCAAATGCTGTGGCGCCGCTCGAAAATTCACGAATTGGGCGACGTCGGCAAATTCCGGCAGGAATACCCAATCGACGTCACCGAGGCGTTCGCCGCGGCCAACACCGATGCCTTTATCAAGCCCGCGAGCGTGCTTCGAGCCCGCAAGCGCAAGATGGAAGACCCGGACGCGCCGTTGATTATCGGCGTCGATCCGGCGGGCTCGGGCGGGGACCGGTTCGCGGTCGCCTGGCGCCGCGGGGACAAGATTTTGAAAGTGGAGCATCGCCAGAAGCTCGAACACGATGAGGCTGTGGCGTGGCTTTCCCAAATCATTGACGAAGACAGCCCCAACCGCATGTGCATCGACCGCGGATCGATGGGGCAAAACATCGTGTCCGCGCTCCGGAATTTGAACAAGCGATACGCCGATATCGTGAAGGGGATTGATTTCGGCGGGACGTCGCGGGCGAAGCAAGCAAATCCAAAGCGCGCCGGACCATGGAACCGCCGTGCTGAAATGTACGGGGATTTCAAAGAGTGGTTGACGGAAGGCGGCTCGATCCCGGACGACGATGACCTTGCATCGGACATGAGTGGCCCGAAGCAAAAATGGCGCGCGAACAACGATTGGCTGCTCGAAAGCAAGACCGAAATGAAGGCGCGCGGGCTGCGCTCATCGGACCTTTCGGACGCATGCGCCTTGACCTTCGCGACGAAGGAATGGTTCGATAGCTGGAAAACACCCGAGAAGCCGAAAGGTTGGGCTCCCGGCATTGACGAAAATGAGCAATTCGGCGAATGGAAGGTAATCGACCGCACCGGGGAAGCGAACGCGGATCGTTGGGATTACTCCGGCGATGACGCGTGGATGGGCTAGGGAGCATGGGCAATGGCTGGAATTCGTGACGACCTAGCGCGCCAAGACCGTGAGGCGCCAAAGCAGTCGACCATTCGTGTCCCGGTTGGGTTTGAATCGATCGATTCCTTTCTTCAGGACATGCGGCAGAAATACGAATGGGGCTACGGCTTCAACGAGCACAATATCACCGCCGGCAAGGAAGATGCGAAATTCACCGTTGGAAACCAATGGGATCCTGTCGTTGAGCAACGGCGCAAGGATGCAAAAAAGCCCGTATTGACGTTCAACCGGCTTGTCGCCTTCATGGCGCAGCTAGTCGGCAACCGCCTCATGAACGAAACGGAAATCAGGGTATTTCCGGACAAGGCGGGCACCAAGGAAATCGCGAGCATTCGCGAAGGGCTCATCCGCTCGATTTTCAAGAATTCCAACGCCGATTTTGCCCGCGACGAAGCCGGCAAATACCAGGTGGTTTGCGGCGAAGGCTATTTCAGCCTCGCGATGGTCTATTCCGGCGATGACGTTTTCGAGCAAGAAATCCGCCTCAACGCCGTGGTCGATCCCTATTCCGTGGTCTTAGACCCGCTTTCGGTCGAGCCGAGCGGTGAAGACGCACAATGGGGCTTCATCGGCGACGACATTCCGCAGCAAGAATTCAGGCGCCGTTGGCCTTGGGCAGCGGAAGTCGATTTTGCCAGCACCGTGCGGTGGAACGGGTCGGGTTTTTGGCTCGGCGAAGACACCATCCGGATTGTCTCTTACTGGCGCATGGTCACTCGGGGCACGAAGACGCTTGCGCTCTACACCGATGGCACCGTTCACGACATTACGGACAAGGAAGAATTCGAGTATTTCCCGTTCGTGGAAACCAAATCGGACGGCTCGCCATTTACCCGCGAGGTTCCGAACCGCGTGGCGCAGCTTTACGTTTGCGCCGGCAACAATATTCTCGAAGGGCCATACGATTATCCGATTTCGTCACTCCCGATTTACCGCGTGCCGGGGTGGGAGCTTAACGACGGGGAAAAGACACATCGTTGGGGCTTGATCCGCTTCCTGAAGGATCCGCAGCGCCTTCATAATTATTGGCGCTCAACCGTGGCCGAACAGCTTGTGGCCGCGCCACGCAACAAGTGGCTCGCGACACCCGATTCCGTCAAAGGCCACGAAGCGAAATGGCGCAAGGCGCCGTCGAGCGATGACCCGTTCCTTTACTACAACGATGGCGAAACGCAGCCGGTGCATATTCCGCCGCCGGGGATCGACGCCGCGCTAGTGAACGAAGCGGCAATTTCGACGCAGGACATGAAGGATATTTCAAATATCCACGAAGCTTCGCTCGGGATGCCGAGCAATGAGGTTTCGGGCAAGGCGATCCAGCAGCGCCAGCAAGTTTCCGACGTCGGGAGCTACATTTACCAGGATCGACGGAAAATCGCCGACAACCGGTGCGCGAAAAATATCAACGAATTGATTTCGTATATTTACGACACGAAGCGCACCATTACGGTCATCGGCCGCGACGACAAAACGTCGGTCATGTGCATCAATGACCCATCGGACCCGAATTCCGACGTGACGATTGGCAAGTACGGCGTGACGGTCGACGTCGGCCCGGCCAGCGAAACCAAGCGGACGCTCGCGAACGAACAGATGATGGCGTTCGTGAACGCGATGCCGCAGTCCGCGGCCGTGGTCATGGATTTGGTCGCCGAAGCCCAGGATTGGCCCAAGTCCGGCGAATTTGCGAAGCGCTTCAAAATGCTTCTGCCGGCCGGGACGATTCCGGACGACGAATTGACGCCGGAAATGCGGGCGATGCAGGCGCAAAATGCACAGCTTCAGCAAGTCACACAGCAGCTTGCCCAGGCCGAGCAAAACGCGAAAACGCAAAAGCTGGCCGGCGATGCCGCCAACGCCGAAGCTCGCGCAAATCTCGCCATGGCCCAGGCGTACAAGGCGGTGCTCGATGCGCAGAGCCGAGCCCGTGACGTCGCCAGCAAAGACGATGACCGCGACATTAAGGCCGACGCACAGAGTTTCGATCAGGCGTTGGCCTTAATCAAAGACCATAATGACGTGCAGCACGAAGACCGGGAACACGCGCTGCGCGAACGTGAAATCGATGCCCGGCAAGATGGAGAACATGATTTATGAGCGGGAACAGCGGGACCGGCGGAACCGGTGATGCAGAATTCGACGCCTTCACGTCCGTAGGACAGGTCGAAGGTGATTTTGACGCCGCAGGCGGCGGGGAAGCCAATGCCGACGACAAGGGCGATGACAAGGGCGACGACAAGCCGGCCAAGCGCCGGGGACCGCCCAAGGAAGCGCCGAAGCAGGCCGCGGCGAAAACCCCGGCCGGCGAAGAGGATGACGATGCCGGCGAGGGTGAAGGCGACGATGATGCCGGCGAAGGCGATGAGGATGAAGACGAAAAGCCGAAAAAGACGGCTCGCGATCATCAAATCGAGCGCCTGAAGCGGGAAAAATCCGACCTTAACAAGCGGCTCCGTGCGCTCGAAGGCGGCGCGGGCACCGCGACGTTGCAGGCTCAAATCACCGCGCTCGAAAATCGCTTGACCGACGGAAAGGGCACTGATACCAAAACTGCCGGGACACCCGCGCCGGATCCTTCCGACACGGAAAAGTACCCACTCGGACACCTTGATGACCGTTACATCGAGGATAAGCTAGAATGGCTCGCCGAACAAAAGGCAACCAAGCTGGCGGATTCGGCCCTGCAACGTCAGCAGGAAAGCGAGCAGACCCGCGCCGTTGAGGCGGCACAAGCGGAATTGCTCGAAAAGGTCGATACCCTCGCCGAAAAAGGCTCCGAGATTTCCGAAGATTTTCAGGAAGTCGTTGTCGAGGCAGGCATGCGGGGCGATTGGAAGCTCACGCAGACGACCTTTGAGGCGGCGCACGATGCCGAAAACGGCGCCCAAATCCTCTACGACCTGGCGAACGATCCCAAGGAAGCGGCCCGTGTGGCAAAGCTTCCGCCGATCCAGCAGCTAAGGTACGTTTTGGACAAGGACACCGAGCTAGGAGCCGGTAAGGGAAAAGCCCGGACGAAGCCGAAGGCCGAAGAGACACCGAAAAACCAAGCGCGAGGGGCAAATTCGACAACGAAAATTAGCCCTGCAACCGACAATCTTGATGATTTCGAGAAAGCCTGGGAGCGGGACGCAAAAGGCAAGAAATAGAAATTCGCGGCATCGGGATAGTCCGATCCGCTTTTTGGGGAAGGGACTATCCCGATGGGTGCTGTAACAACCGAACAGGCCAAGCTGGTTCTCAACAGCTTCGCTATGGTGCTTCAGAATAACCTCGTCACTCGCGATGCGGTGTCGTGGAACGAGTACGACGGTGAAATGGATGACCGCAACGGTCTTCAGGTCATCGAGCAAGTGACGCCGCGTTACAACGTGACGCGCACCGTCAATGGCGTGAAGGATCTTTCCGCCGGCACCGATGGCACCGTTTTCGGTTCGGAAATGTTCGAAATCACCGGCACGTTCAACGCGAACATGGGTTGGGGCGATTTCGTCAAGGTCAAGTCGATTGGCGATGCTCGCGAAAGCAAGGCATTGCTCGGCGCCGCGACGTCGATGGCCGAGAAAATCGACGCCTACATTCTTTCCATCGCAGCGCTCGCGTCGGCCGATTGGGTTGGCGATGGCGTCACGTCGATTGACGAATGGTCGGATGCGGCCCTTGCCCGTGCCCGCCTGAAGGAAAACGGCGTCGATGACAGCGAGCTTTCCTATATCTTCAACCACACGGACGAAGTGAAGCTCGGCGATCAAATCGTTAAGCTTCCGGCGCCGGATGAGTTTTCGACGTCGACCTATCGGGAAGGCTTCTCGGGCAAGCTCAACGGCACCCGCACGATGTTCACCAATCAGCTTCCGGTTCTCACGGTCGGTACCCGTGCGGCAACCGGCGCGGGTGTGGTGGCCGGCGCTGCGCAGAACAAGGATTATGCCACGGTCGCGAAGGCCGGTGCGTCGAATGGTCTTCGGCTCACGCAGAACCTTGCTTGCAGCACCTTTGCGGCGGGCGCGACGATCAAGCAGGGCGAGGTTTTCACCATCCCCGGCGTGTTCGCTTACGACAATCGCAAGCAGGCTGCGGTGACGCCAGCTCGCCTTCAGCAGTTTACCGTTGTGGCCGATGCGGTCGCGGACGGTGCTGGCCTGGCAACGCTTGTGATTTTCCCGGCGATGATCGTTCCGGGCTCGGGCGCTGGCGACAATATCAACATCAACACCGCCCACGCGACCGTGACTGCGGCGCCGGCCAACCTCGCGGTTCTGACGTTCATGGGTGCCGCGAGCGCCACGCTTTCGCCGCGCCTCTTGCTTCAGAAGCAGTCCATCAACGTCAACACCGTGCCGCTGATTATGCCGGCGTCGGGGACCGCGATGCGCCGTCGTCTGACGAAGGTGCCGATTTCGGTTCGCATGTGGCAGCACAGCGATTTCTACACCGGCGCCCACGGCGTTCGCTTCGACGTGGCGTTGAACGCGAATATCAGGGACCGCCTGCGTATTTCTCGCGTCAACGGCAGCTAACCGCTGCGCTTCGCTCTGTTCTCCGAGTGAAGGTTGACAGGGCCACTCCCGATCCCGCTCGGGGGTGGCCCTTTTCACCGGGGAATTCTTGACGGGGAAGGGGATTAGCTATGCGCCGTTTTCTTGGATTTTTCTGTGCCGCGTTAATGCTTGCTATGCCGACTGTTGCGGTCGCGCAGAATAACAGCAACCTCGCGACGACCGACAAGGTTATGATCGACCGTATCGATGCCAACGGCGTTGGTACGCCGGGCGCAATCAGCGTCTATAACCTCTTCAACGGCATCGGCATCGGCTATGGCACGGGCGGCGGTGGCGTCGTCACCCAGGGCACAAGCCGGACAACCGCCGTCGTGCTCAACACCCTCTCGGGCCAGATTACGATGTTTTCCGCGGCCGGGTCGGCAACGGGCGCGTCGTTTACGGTCACAGATTCGGCGGTTGGTGCGAATGACACCATCAACCTAAGCGTCAAGTCGGCGACGAATTCCTACATTATGTTCGTCACCGCCGTGGCCGCAGGATCCTTCCAGATTACCTTTTATTCGCTTGTCGGGACCGCGACCGATGCGCCGGTAATCAATTTTGCGGTCATCCACGCGGCGACGTCGTAAGTCGACGGGGTAAAGGGAGAAAGCCAATGACGAATGTTCGCGAGCGATATAACCCGGTGCCGATGGCGGCGAATGCCGCATACGCGGTCAAGGGCACGCACATCGCTGGCTTTCTCCCGACCGTCGCCGGTACGCTGTCAGTCACGGGCGTAGCGCCCGATGGCGTCACCGCCGTCACATTCATCAACGCGGTCCCTGTGACCGCCGGTATTTACGTCAAATTGCCGTGCGAATTCACCGTGGCCGGTACCGTCGTGCAGCTTGCCGGTGGCGCCGCGGGCACGCTATTCGTTTAAGCGCTGAAACAAGAGGGAGAACAAGCATGGACGACAATCAGTTTCCGCAGTGGGCTTACGGGCCAGGCGGCGCGAGCGACGTGTTCAACAGCGCTGACGAAATTCCGGCCGGTTGGGTCGATCACCCGTCGAAGGTGAAGGGTGCGCCTGACACGTCGGACAGCGGCGTGAAGACGCCGATAACGTCGGCGAACGGCGGGGTTTCTGAAGCCAAGGTCGCGAAGAGCACCACGGCCAAATCCGACACGATTGTGGATCCGGCCAAGTCGGCAAAGTCCGGCGTCGGCGGCGCGGGCAACACTCCCGCGACCGGGAACACCGAAGCGAAGGCGCCGGCCGGCGATGCCGCCGAGCTTGACGCGCACGGGCATCCGTTCGACGCGACGTTGCACGCTGCAACGCGCAGCAAGACCAAGGATGGTCTGTGGCGGATGAAGGTCGGGGTGAAGCGCCCGGCCGCGAAAGAGGGCTATCCTCTCGACCTGTAATTGTTGAATAGGGGAGCGCTTTCGTGACGCTGATTTCGTCTATCATTGCGGACGCATACCGGGAAGCGAACATTCTTCCGCTCGGGCGCGCACCGAATGCAAATCAGACCGCGGAAGCGCTTCGCCTGTTCAACGCCAACGTGCGATCGATCAATGGCGGGGATGCCGGCGAAGGCTTGACCGACTGGCCTTTGGGCAGCTTCGGCGTCGATGAGCCTGACTTTACCGACCCGCGCACAATCGACACGATCCAGCGGCCAACAATCAACCGTCGCCTGATTGCGACGAACGCCGCGGCGATGACGGTTTATCTGCCGGCGTATCCCCAGGACGGCTCGAGAATGGGTTTGATGGATCCGTTCGGCCGGCTCGCAGCTTTCCCGGTCACTTTGGACGCCAACGGACGCACAATCGAGACTGCCGCGACCATCGTGCTCAACACGAACGGGCTCTTCCGCGAGTGGTTCTATCGCGCGGACCTTGGGCAGTGGGTGCGGGTCACAAATCTTGTCGAAACCGACGACATGCCGTTTCCGAACGACGTGGACAATTTCTTCATCATTGGCTTGGCGCTGCGGCTCAACCCTCGCTACGGCCGGGAAATGGACGAACAGAGCGCTTTGGTCTTCAAGTCCGAGCGCCGGCAATTCGTGGCGCGCTATTTGCAGTCGCAGCCGCTTGAAATCAATGACGACATTTCGTGGCCGTTCATGTCGGCGCAGAGTTACGATCAGCAGCGGGAATTTTCGTCCAATCGGGCCTTCAACCGTGGCTGGTATGGGGGACCGTAAATCATGGATATTCCTCTTTCCCGAAGCGATTATTTCCGGGGAGTAGCGAAGGAAGCGCGCATTCGGACGCGCAACCGTTACTTTGAGCAAAACCCAATTCTCAACAGCGGCAATTCCGCCATGCTCGCCCGCATGGGGATGCGCCGTTACCTGTACGTCGGCCAGGACGGCATTCGAGGGCTCTACAGCCAGCCGGGGAGCTTCAATGACGCGGCATTCGTCGCGAGCGGCGACAACCTGTGGCGCGTCGATAAGAACGGCACGAAGACATTCATTGGCGCGGTCGGCGCCCCGAGCCCGAACAATGCGGTCATCATGGCCGCGACAAGCAATATCGGCACCACGCCGGCATATCTGTTTGTCTGCGGCGGCGGGCCGCTCATGCTCTACATGGAAAACGGTTACGCGAGGGGTACGATTTCCGGCGTCCCTGCGAACACCGACGTCGTTCAAATCGGCGGCGTCTATTACAAATTCACCAATGCCGGCGTGAACGTCGGAGCGCCGGCCGGGACGAATGCAAATCCGTGGCTGGTGGCCTTGGGCGTGGATGCGGCGTCGGCATGGACAAATCTTTCCGACGCGATTGAGAATTCCGGAACGGCCGGGACGCAATATAGCACCGCGCTCACCGCGAACACGACGGTCAAGGTTGTGAGCCATACCGGCGCATCCGTGACTGTGCGGGCAACCGCAATCGGTGTGGCGGGCAATACGGTTTCGACAACGGAAACAGGCGCGGCAATCGCGTGGGGTGCTGCAACGCTCGCGGGCGGCGGTGGGGCGTCATGGACGGCCGTGGAAACGCCGGATGACGTCGGAGTTATCGGGCTCGCCTACATCGCTTCCTATGTGGTGGTGGTGCCCGCACAGGGCCAGAATATCAACGGCCGTTTTTACTGGATCGCACCGGGCGAAACGACAATCGATCCGCTCGACTATGCGACTGCCGAGCGAGCGCCGGACCCGATTTCCGGCGTCGTGGTCTTCGGGGATCAATTTTGGCTCCCCGGCAGCAACACGACGGAGCCATGGTATTTCACGGGCAACATCGATCAGCCGGTACTCCGCATGCAAGGTGTGGTCTTTGATCGCGGCGCCTGGGAAGGCACGGCTGTGCAAGTCAAGGACAGCATGATAATCGTGGACAACGAAGGGGCGGTTTTTCAAATTCAGGGCGGCGCCAAACGCATTAGCCGGCCGGACGTGGAAGAGCGCATCCGGGAAGCCATTCAGTTTCAAGCGGCCCAATTGGTCATTTAAGGAATTCGCCATGATTAACTGGATGGACAATTTCAACATTTACGGCATCGACGGTGGCCGGGTCGGGCGCATGTCCAACGGAATTTACGCGGGCGTTTCGTGGGCAGACTTGGTTGTGGATCCCGATGCGACGGCCGGCGGCTCTTATGTGCTCGCGAGCACGAACACGAATTTTTCTTCGGTTCGTAAGGTGATGCCGAATCCCCGGACCACGATGGGCGCCGCTGCGCGCTTTTGGCTTTCGGCATTGCCGAGCGCTACCCGCGAAGCAACCTATTTCACGTTCGCAGACGTCAGCGTTTTTCCGCACATTGCGGTGAATGTGGACCCGAGCGGCTATTTCCGGGTGTACCGGGCTGACACGGGTGCGTTGCTTGGATCGTCGGCAAATCCGGTTATTCTCGCGAATGCATGGCAGCATGTCGAAGCTAAAGTCTTTATCGACGTTGGCGCTATCGGGACCGTGGAAATCCGCGTCGAAGGAATTACCGTCGTAAATATCGTGGGCGTTCGCACGGCCAGCGCAGCCGGCGGCTCCGCTCCGTCAGTCCAGAATGTTTTGTTGCTCGGCGGCAGCGGGAATTACGGCGCCACGACCTACGTTAAGGATTACATCATTTGGGATAGCACGACCGGCTTCAATAATAATTTCATGGGTTCGTGCCAGGTTTACAAAATTATCCCGAACGGTGACGTGGCCTTGAATTGGACGCCATCGAGCGGCGTAACCGGCTTCAACCTCATCAATGAGGTAACGCCGGACGATGACGTGAATTATATTTCGGCCCCGGCTCCGGGAATTCCCGCGGCGTACAAATGTTCGCTGTCCGATCTTCCCGTTACCGTCACAAGCGTGCGCGGCGTCATGCCAATTCACCGCAGCCGCAAAACGGACGGCGGCGACGGCAATATCCAGCTTGGCGCGATTTCGGGCGCTTCCACCGGACTCGGCGCGGATCGACCAATCACGACCGCGTACACCTATTGGTACGATGTTTTCGACACCGATCCGGCGACGGCCGGCGCGTGGACGCGAGTATCAGTCAATGCGATGAATTTGCAGCTTAACCGGACGCTTTAATCATGGTCGCGACGGTCGAAGAACGCATCACTACAGCGGGTGCCCTAGTAGCGCTTACGGCGTCGGCTGTGGATTTGCGTCTTACGGCCGCGAGCGCGCTTGTGGCCTTGAATTATCCGTCCCCTTTCGAACGCACGTCATGGGCGGCGGGACTCATCACCGTCAAAAGCACAATGCCGCTGCGCGTCACGGAAGCCGCGGTCTTGGTGGCGGTGCGCGGACGAACCGCCAACCCGAAATTGCGCGCGTGGACGTTCACGCTCGACGGGCACGATTTCTATGTGCTTCGCCTGGGAATGTTCGTCACGCTTGTGTTCGACGTTTCTTCCGAACAGTGGATGGATTGGGACGCGTTCGAGCAAACTTACTGGCCGACCTTCATTGGGATCAATTGGGTTGGCGGAACGGGAATTCTCGACACTGACGGAAGCTCGTTCAACAGCAACGTGCTTGTCGGCGATGATACGCTCGGGCTGCTCTATTTTCTCGATCCGGACCAGGCGTGGGATCAAAGCTTTGACGGCCCGAACGATCCCGACCAAGAGAAGTTTTTCCCGCGCGTGCTTCAGGGCCAGGTTCCGATGCTCGGGCGGCAAGTCCTGCCCTGCTATGCCGTGTGGCTCAACACAGATTTGGGCGAGCCCGCCTACGTCGGCGCTGGCGTCCAGCTTGAAATCAGTGACGACAGCGGCAAAACCTATGATGACATGGGCACCGTCACGGTGACGACGGCCGCGAGCCCCACGCCGGAATTGTCGTGGTATTCGCTAGGCCAAATTCAGGCTCCCGGCCG
>JBJMVV010000103.1:0-6264 GCA_045810505.1 Massilia sp. | reverse complement strand
AACCGGGCAAGGTGACCGTGCCTTCGGCGCGCAGGGCCGGTTGCAGGTCCAGGTGTTCGGGATAGTGTTTGCTCATGCTGGGTCAATCCTTCGATGATGCTGGTTCAGCCGATTCGATTTCGCCGGTCCAGGCGCGCCGCGCGCGGCGGGCGTTGGCGTAGACGGCTTCCAGGGCGGCGCCATCGCCGCTGGCGAGAAGGCCCCGCAGCTGCGTCAATTGTGCCAGATAGGCATCCAGTTCACCGAGCAGCGCTTCGCGGTTGGCCAGCGAAATGTCGCGCCACATTTCGGGCGAACTTCCGGCAATGCGGGTGAAATCGCGAAAACCGCTGGCCGCGTATTGAAACAGCAGGTCGGCATGGGGCTTGCGGGCCACTTCGTCGACCAGGGCAAAAGCGAGGACATGGGGCAGATGGCTGACGGCGGCAAACACGCGGTCGTGTTCTTCAGCGCTCAGCTGATGCACCACGGCGCCGCAGGCTTCCCAGGCGCGCGCGACCTTCGCCACATCAATCGGGCGATTTTCCGGCAGTGGCGTCAGCACCGCCTTTTTACCGGCATACAGGTCGGCGATGGCGGCGTCGGGGCCATTGGTTTCGCGCCCCGCGATGGGGTGGCCCGGCACGAACTGGCCCACCTTCCCGCCCAGCGCGCGGCGGGCGGCAGCGACCACGTCGCCCTTGGTGCTGCCAGCGTCGGTGACGACGGCGCCCTCTTCCAGATGCGGCGCCAGCGCCGCGAGGATGGATTCAGTCTGAGCCACGGGCGCGGCCAGCAGCACCAGATCGGCGCCGCGCATGGCTTCCTCGATGGTGCTCACGGCGGCATCGATCAGGCCCAGTTCCCGTGCGCGCATCAAAGCCTCGGGCGAGCGCTCGATCCCCACCACCTGCCGCGCCAGCGCCGCCTTTTTCAGGCCAAGCGCAAACGAGCCGCCGATCAGGCCGACGCCGATGATGACGACCTTGTCGAACATCAGCCCAGCGCCTTCTTGAGCGCGGCGATGAATACGGCATTTTCAGCGGGCAGGCCGATCGACACGCGCAGCCAGTTGGGCAGACCGTAATTGCCGACCGGGCGCACGATCACGCCCATTTTCAGCAGCGCCAGGTTGACGCGGGCGCCAGCCTCGGGCTCCTCGCCCACTTTCACCAGCACGAAGTTACCGAACGAGGGCACGTACTCCAGTCCCAGTTCGTCAAACGCTTCGGTGAACTGGCGGTAGCCCGCGCTGTTGTTGCGCGCGCCCTGGGCCAGGAAATCCTTGTCGTTCAGGGCCGCAATCGCCGCAGCCTGCGCCAGCGAGTTGACGTTGAAGGGCTGGCGGATGCGATTCATCAAATCCGTCAGCGCCGGCTGGGCAATCGCAAAGCCCACCCGCAGACCGGCCAGGCCGTAAGCTTTGGAGAAGGTGCGCGAGACCAGCAGGTTCGGGTAGCGCTTGACCCACTGGCTCGATTCGAACTGGTGTTCAGGCTCCAGGTATTCGTTGTAGGCCTCATCGAGCACGACGACGACGTGGGCTGGCACATGGTCGAGGAAGGCCTGGATCTGCGCGGCCGGAATGAAAGTGCCGGTCGGGTTGTTGGGGTTGGCAATAAAAATCAGGCGGGTGTCGTCGCAGATAGCGGCCGCCATGGCCGCCAGATCGTGGCCATAGTCTTTGGCCGGGACGACGATGGCGCGCGCGCCGACGCCTTGCGTGGCCAGCGCGTACACGGCAAACGAATACTGCGAATAGATCACGGACTGGCCGGCGGCGACAAAGGCGTGGGCGGCGATTTCGAGGATGTCGTTGCTGCCGTTGCCGAGCGTGATCCAGTCGGCCGGAACGTCGTAGCGTTTCGACAGCGCCGCCTTCAATTCAAAGCCGTTGGCGTCCGGGTAGCGTCCCAGTTCGGCCGCGGCGGCGGCCATGGCCTGGCGGCTCGACTCGGGCAGGCCGAACGGGTTTTCGTTGGAGGCCAGCTTGACGATGGATGCTTCATCGAGACCGAATTCGCGCGCCACTTCGGCGATTGGTTTGCCGGCCTGGTAAGGGGCGATGGCGCGGACGTAGTCGGGACCGTAGGAGTTACTCATGATGTGCTCTCTGATTGATTTACAGGCTGACCGGGTACGATCCCAGCACCTTGAAAAATGCGGCGTTGTCCTTCAATTCCACCAGCGCCTTGGCGACGGCGCGATCGAACACATGGCCTTCGATATCGACATAAAAATAGTAGTCCCAGGTGCCGATGCGGGCCGGGCGCGATTCAAACCGCGTCATCGACACCCCATTGGCCGCCAGCGGGGCGAGCATCTCGTAGACGGCGCCCGCCTTGTTGGGCACAGCCAGCACCACCGAGGTCTTGTCCTTCCCCGACGGATTGGTCTGGAGCGAACCGATGATAGCGAAGCGGGTGCGGTTGTGCGGGTCGTCCTGGATGTGGGCCTGCACGACGCCAAGCTGGTACTGCTCGCCCGCCATGTCGCTGGCGATGGCCGCGATGCTCGCGTCAAGTGAGGCCATGCGCGCAGCTTCCGCGTTCGAGGCCACCGCGCGCCGCTCCAGTTTCGGGTAATGTTGATTCAACCAGCCCTGGCACTGCGCCAGCGCCTGGGAATGGGCGCACACCACCGTCACGCCGTCCATCGCGCCGGTCTTGGTCATCAGGCTGTGGTGGACGGCAATCGCCACTTCGCCGCTGATCAGGGCCGTGGTGCCCAGCATCAGGTCGAGGGTGCGATTGATCGCCCCTTCCGAGGAGTTCTCGACCGGGACCACGCCGAAGTCCGCCGTGCCGGCTTCGGTGGCGCGGAAGACCTCGTCGATCGACACGCAAGGCAGGCCGTCGACGGCGCCGCCGAACTGCTGGTACACGGCTTGCTCCGAAAAGGTGCCGGCCGGGCCGAGATAGGCCACCACCACGCGCTTTTCCAGCGAGCGGCAGGCCGACATGATTTCGCGGTAAATCGTTTGCAGGTCGTGGTTTTTCAGCGGGCCGGGATTGCGTTCGGCCACGCCGCGCAGGATCTGCGCTTCGCGCTCGGGGCGGAACACGGGCGCGCGGGTTTCAGCCTTGACGTGGCCGACTTCCTGGGCCAGGCGGGCGCGCTGGTTCAGCAGGTCCAGCAACTGCGCGTCGATGGCGTCGATCTGGACGCGCAGGGGAGTAAGTTTATCGGTCATGGTCTGCGTAGGTGGAGTCAAAGACCGCCGGCGGCTTCAGCGTCCGGCGAATTCATTCAAATAGGCGACCAGGGCTTGCACGCCCTCGATCGGCATCGCGTTGTAGATCGATGCGCGCATTCCGCCGACGGACTTGTGGCCCTTCAGTTGCAGCAGGCCGCGCGCGGTGGCGCCGGCCAGGAAAGCTTCGTTCTTCGATTCGTCGCGCAGGAAGAACGGCACGTTCATGCGCGAGCGATTCGGTTCCGCGACCTTGTTCACATAAAAATCGTCGGCGTCGAGCGCGGCATACAGCAGCCGCGCCTTTTCAATATTGACCGCCTCCATGGCCGCCACGCCGCCCAGCTTTTTCAGGTGAGCGAACACCAGGCCGGCGATATAGATGGCGTAGGTGGGCGGCGTGTTGTACATCGACTCGTTGGCGGCGACGTTCTTCCAGTCGAAGGCCGAGGGGCAGATGGGCAGCGCATGGCCGATCAGGTCATCGCGCACGATCACCAGCGTCAAACCGGCCGGGCCGATGTTCTTCTGCGCGCCGGCGAAGATCACGCCGTATTTCGCCACGTCGATGACGCGCGAGAGGATGTGCGAAGACATGTCGGCCACCAGCGGCGTCTCGCCCTGCGCAGTTGGCACGACGTCAAATTCGACGCCATCGATGGTCTCGTTGGTGCAGACGTGCAGGTAGGCCGCGCCCGGCGTGAGCTTCCAGCTTTCCTGCGGCGGCACATACGTAAAGCCGCCTTCGGCGTTGGCCGCCACGTTGACGCTGGCGTAGCGGGCCGCTTCGTGGATGGATTTACCTGACCAGGAGCCGGTATGGACGAAATCGATCACCGGGGCGACGCCCTCGGGCGGCGTGCAGCGGCCCAGCAGGTTCATGGGCACGATGGCGTTTTCGCCCAGGCCGCCGCCCTGCAGGAACAGGATGCGGTAATTGGCCGGCACATTGAGCAGTTCACGCAGGTCGGCTTCAGCCTGTTTATAAATCGAGATGAACTCCGGGCCGCGGTGACTCATCTCCATGACGGACATGCCGCTGCCATGCCAGTCGAGCATTTCGCTGGCGGCCTGCTGCAGCACGGCTTTGGGGAGGACTGCGGGGCCGGCGGAGAAGTTGTAGATGTGGGTCACGGCTGATCCTGGGGCATGCACAAAGGTTCAGTATAACTTGCCAGGGACTGGCGCCGCAGGGTGTTCGCATGCGAACACGACCCTTTTACTATCTGCGGACAGCAAAGCAAAAAGGGGACAGGCACCTTCGGCGCCAGTCCCCGGCGGATCGACCGGCGACCCTATTCCATTTACTCGCCGTCCGGCGGCAGATCAGCATCCGTCGACGCTTCCGGCGGCAGCGGATTGCCCACTGTCGGCGAACGGGTTTCCGGCTCCTCGGCTTGCAGGGCGCCCGGCAGGGTCACCACTTCTTCGAGGTCGGTCTCGACGATGCGCTGCAGGCCCGACAGCTTGGTGCCGTCTTCGACTGCGATCAGGGTGACGCCTTGGGTGGCGCGGCCCATTTCGCGGATCTCGGCCACGCGGGTGCGAATCAGCACGCCGCCGGTCGTGATCAGCATGATCTCGTCCTTCGGCTCGACCAGGGTGGCGGCGACCACGCGGCCGTTACGCTCGCTGGTCTGAATGGCGATCATGCCCTTGGTGCCGCGGCCGTGGCGGGTGTATTCCGTGATCGGCGTACGCTTGCCGTAGCCGTTTTCGGTTGCCGTCAGCACCGACTGCTGCTCGTTCTCGGCCACCAGCAGGGCGATGACGTTCTGCCCTTCTTCCAGGTTCATGCCGCGCACGCCGCGCGCCGTGCGGCCCATCGGACGCACATCGGTTTCTTCGAAGCGCACTGCCTTGCCGGAATCGGAGAACAGCATCACGTCATGTTCGCCATCGGTCAGCGCCGCGCCAATCAGGAAGTCGCCTTCGTCCAGATCAACCGCGATGATGCCAGCCTTGCGGGGATTGCTGAAGTCCTTCAGCGGGGTCTTCTTGACGGTGCCGAGCGAGGTCGCCATGAACACGTAATGGTCTTCCGGGAAGGTGCGGTTCACACCCGACAGGGGCAGCACCACCGTGATCTTCTCGTTGTCCTGCAGCGGGAACATATTGACGATCGGTTTGCCGCGCGAGTTGCGCGAACCCTGCGGCACTTCCCACACCTTCAGCCAGTACATGCGGCCGCGGTTCGAGAAGCACAGGATGTAGTCGTGCGTATTGGCGATGAAGAGCTGATCGATCCAGTCCTCTTCCTTGGTCGCCATGGCCTGCTTGCCCCGGCCGCCGCGCTTCTGCGCACGGTATTCGGAGATCGGCTGCGACTTCATGTAACCGGTGTGCGACAGGGTCACCACCATGTCCTGCGGGGTGATCAGGTCTTCCGTTTCCAGGTCGGTGGCATTGTGCTCGATGGTCGAGCGGCGCACGTCCTTGTTGCCGGTGCCGTAGTCGTTGACGATGACGGTCAGTTCGTCGGTGATGATGGTCGTGACGCGGGCCGGCTTGGCGAGAATATCGAGCAGATCGGCGATGTGCTCCATGATCTCCTTGTACTCGTTGACGATCTTGTCCTGCTCGAGACCCGTCAAGCGCTGCAGACGCATCTGCAGGATTTCCTGGGCCTGTTCGTCCGACAGGCGGTACATGCCGTCAGCCTGGATGCCGTAGTGCTTGGGCAGGTGCTCGGGACGGAAGGCGTCGATGCCGCCGATGGTCGAGCCTTCGGCGGTACGGGTCAGCATTTCGCGCACCAGCGACGAGTCCCACGAGCGGGCCATCAGCTCGGTCTTGGCGACCGGTGGCGTGGGAGCGGCGCGGATGATGGCGATGAAGTCATCGATATTGGCCAGTGCGACAGCCAGGCCTTCCAGCATGTGGCCACGCTCGCGCGCCTTGCGCAATTCGAAGACAGTGCGGCGCGTGACCACTTCGCGGCGGTGCGACAGGAAGCACTCGAGCATCTGCTTGAGGTTCAGCAGCTTTGGCTGACCGTTGACCAGCGCCACCATGTTCATGCCGAAGGTGTCTTGCAGCTGGGTCTGTTTGTACAGGTTGTTCAGCACCACTTCGGGCACTTCGCCGCGTTT
>JBJMVV010000102.1:0-49054 GCA_045810505.1 Massilia sp. | reverse complement strand
GCCCCTGCTGGCGATTGTCGCCGGCTCGAAAGTGTCTTCCAAGCTGTCGATTTTGAAAGCGCTGGCCGACAAGGTCGACAATCTGGTGGTGGGCGGCGGCATTGCCAACACCTTCATGAAAGCCGTCGGCCTGAACATCGGCAAGTCGCTGGTCGAAGCCGACCTGGTCAATGAAGCCAGGGCGATCATCGACATGATGGCTGCGCGCGGCGCCACCGTGCCCATCCCGACCGACGTCGTCTGCGCCAAGGAGTTCAGTCCGACGGCCACCGCCACCACCAAACTGGTGGCCGATGTGGCGGACGACGACATGATCCTCGACATCGGTCCGCAGACGGCGGCGACGCTGGCGGCGCAGATTGCCGCGGCCGGCACCATCGTCTGGAACGGCCCCGTCGGCGTGTTCGAATTCGACCAGTTCGGCGGCGGCACCAAGACGCTGGCCATTGCCATTGCCGACTCAAAAGCGTTCTCGATTGCAGGCGGGGGCGACACTCTGGCGGCGATTGCAAAATATGACATTACCGATAAAATCGGGTATATCTCCACCGGCGGTGGGGCCTTCCTCGAATTTTTGGAAGGTAAAACCCTGCCGGCCGTAGACATCCTGCTGCAGCGCAGCGCGTCCTGAACGGCGCGTCCCGTCCCACTTCCTGAAGGCGCACCCCATGCTTCGTGGCACCAAGATTGTTGCAACCATCGGCCCGGCTTCGTCGGATTATGAGATGCTCGTCAAAATGATCCGCGCCGGGGTGGACGTGGTGCGCCTGAACTTCTCGCACGGCACCGGCCAGGACCACATCGACCGCGCTGCCCTGGTGCGCCGCGCCGCCGCCGAGTGCGGCCGCGAAGTGGCGATCATGGCCGACATGCAGGGGCCGAAAATCCGCGTCGGCAAGTTCGAAGACGGCAAGGTCATGCTCGAGCAGGGCGACAAGTTCATCCTCGACGCCAAGTGGGGCAGCAATGGCGAACTGGGCAACCAGGAGCGCGTCGGTCTCGATTACAAGGCCCTGCCGCGCGACGTCAAACCGGGCGACAAGCTGCTGCTCAATGACGGCCTGATCGTGCTGATCGTCGACAAGGTGATCGGCGCCGAAATTTTCACCACCGTGCGCGTCGGCGGCGTCCTGTCGAACAACAAGGGCATCAACCGCCAGGGCGGCGGCCTGACCGCGCCCGCGCTGACCTCGAAGGACATGGAAGACATCAAGACGGCGATGGCCTTCCAGGCTGATTATCTGGCCATCTCGTTTCCAAAAAGCGCCACCGACATGGAGATGGCGCGCCAGTTGGCCAATATCGCCGGTGAGCCTTACCTGCACAAGCCCATGCTGATCGCCAAGATCGAGCGCGCCGAAGCCATTCCCGCCCTGCAGGAAATTCTCGACGCCTCGGACGGCATCATGGTGGCACGGGGCGACCTGGCCGTCGAAGTGGGCAATGCCGCCGTGCCGGCCCTGCAGAAACGCATGATCGCCATGGCGCGCGCCTCGAACAAGCTCACCATCACGGCCACCCAGATGATGGAGTCGATGATTTTCAATGCCGTGCCGACCCGCGCGGAAGTGTCCGACGTCGCCAACGCCGTGCTCGACGGCACCGACGCCGTGATGACCTCGGCCGAGACGGCGTCCGGCAAGTACCCGATTGAAACGGTCGAGATGATGGCCGCCATCTGCGTGGAAGCGGAGCAGTCCGAATACAACACGCTCGACGCCGATTTCTTGAACGTCAAGTTCACCCGCATCGACCAGTCGATTGCCTACGGCACCCTGTTCACCGCCCACCACCTGGGCGTGAAAGCCATCGCCGCCCTGACTGAGTCGGGCTCGACGGCGCTGTGGATGAGCCGGCACCGGGTGGAAGCGCCGATTTTTGCGCTCACGCCGATCATCTCCACCCAGCGAAAAGTGTCCCTGTACCGCAATGTGCACGCCTACCATTTGACCCAGGAAGGCGACAGCAGTGCGGTGCTCAAGCAAGCGGAGGATTTGATGGTCGCCAATCGGATCGTCAATAAGGGTGACATGATCGTATGCACCTGGGGTGAGCCGATGGGGCAGGTCGGTGGCACCAATGCATTGAAAATCGTCCGCGTGGGCGAGTTTGGCTGAACCATAAAAATAAAGGCGTCTGCGCCGGATAACGATACCAACGCGCAGGCTTTCGGTTTTCTACTATTGTTTGGAGCACTACCATGGCACTTGTCTCACTGCGTCAGCTTCTCGATCACGCCGCCGAAAACGGCTATGGCTTGCCAGCCTTTAACGTCAACAACCTCGAGCAGGTGCAAGCCATCATGGCCGCCGCTGACGCCAGCAGCAGCCCCGTCATCATGCAAGCCTCGGCCGGCGCGCGCAAATATGCGGGCGAAGCTTTTCTCCGCCACCTGATCGACGCTGCTGTCGAAGCCTACCCGCACATCCCCGTCGTCATGCACCAGGATCACGGCCAGTCGCCTGCCGTTTGCATGACCGCGATCCGCTCCGGCTTTACTTCCGTCATGATGGACGGCTCGCTCGAAGCGGACGGCAAGAGCGTCGCCAGCTACGAGTACAACGTCGAGACCTCGCGCGAAGTCGTCAAATTCGCCCACTCGATCGGCGTGACGGTGGAGGCCGAACTGGGCGTGTTGGGTTCGCTTGAGACCATGAAGGGCGACAAGGAAGACGGCCACGGCGCCGAAGGCACCATGACGCGCGAACAACTGCTGACCGACGCCAACCAGGCCGCCGATTTTGTGGCCCGTACCCAGTGCGACGCGCTGGCGATCGCCATCGGCACCTCGCACGGCGCCTACAAATTCACCCGCAAGCCCACTGGCGACATCCTCGCCATTGACCGCATCAAGGAAATTCACGCGCGCATCCCCAACACCCACCTGGTGATGCACGGTTCCTCGTCGGTGCCGCAGGAACTGCTGGCCATCATCCGCGAGTTTGGCGGCGACATGAAGGAAACCTACGGCGTGCCGGTCGAAGAAATCCAGGAAGGCATCCGTCACGGCGTTCGCAAAATCAATATCGACACGGATATCCGCCTGGCCATGACGGCAGCGGTGCGCAAGTACATGTTTGAAAATCCCTCGAAATTCGATCCACGCGACTGGCTCAAGCCTGCCCGTGAAGCGGCCATGCAGATCTGCAAGGCGCGTTTCCAGTCCTTCGGTTGCGAAGGTCAGGCCGCCAAGATCAAGCCGATTCCGCTCGACAAAATGGCCGAGCGTTACGCCAAGGGTGAACTGGCCCAGATCGTCAAGTAAATGCAGTGTTATTAAGGCGTTCGCGCCTTCGAGCAGGCTGCGCCCGCAGCCTGATTTTCTCCGCCGGCGCCGTCCAAGCGCCGGCCACGTTTCTCCGCTAAGCCTCCTATGAACAGCCTGTACAAAACCACGATTGCCTCCCTGCCCCTGCTGGGGCATGGCAAGGTGCGCGACAACTATGCCGTCGGCGATGACAAGATTCTCATCGTCACCACCGACCGCCTGTCGGCGTTTGACGTCGTCATGAACGAGCCGATTCCCGGCAAGGGCATGGTGCTCAACCAGATGAGCGATTTCTGGTTCGACAAGCTCGGCCACATCGTCCCCAACCACCTGACCGGCGTTGCACCCGAGTCCGTGGTGGCGCCAAACGAAGTGGAACAGGTCAAGGGCCGCGCCGTCGTCGCCAAGCGCTTAAAGCCCATCATGGTCGAGGCAGTGGTGCGCGGCTACATCATCGGTTCCGGCTGGAAGGATTACCAGGCCACGGGCGCAATCTGCGGCATCACCCTGCCAGCCGGCTTGCAGCAGGCGCAAAAACTGGCCGAGCCCATCTTTACGCCGGCCGCCAAGGCCGACCTGGGCGAGCACGATGAAAACATCAGCTTTGCCGACATGGAACAGCGAATTGGCCCCGACCTGGCCGCGAAAATGCGCGACACCGCCATTGCCCTGTACAAGGCTGCGGCGGAATACGCGGCAACGCGCGGCATCATCATCGCCGACACCAAGTTCGAGTTCGGCCTCGACGAAAACGGCGTCATGCACCTGATGGATGAAGTGCTGACGGCGGACTCGTCCCGCTTCTGGCCGGCCGACTCCTACCAGGTGGGCATCTCGCCGCCATCGTTCGACAAGCAGTTCGTGCGCGACTACCTGGAAACCTTGACCGACTGGGGCAAGACGGCACCGGCGCCACCGCTGCCGGCCGACGTCATCGCCAAGACCCAGGCCAAGTATTTCGAAGCCATCGAGCGCCTCACCGGCAAGAAACTGGAAGCCTGATGAGCGACACCGTGAAAAGCAGCACGCAGCCACTGATCGGCGTGGTGATGGGTTCCTCGTCGGACTGGGACGTCATGCGTCACGCCGTGGCCATGCTCGAGCAGTTCGGCGTGCCCCACGAGGCGCAGGTCATCTCAGCCCACCGCATGCCTGATGAAATGTTTCAGTATGCCGAGCAGGCGCGTTCGCGCGGCCTGCGCGCCATCATCGCCGGCGCTGGCGGCGCGGCCCACTTGCCCGGCATGATAGCCGCCAAGACCATTGTCCCTGTGCTGGGCGTGCCCGTGCCGTCCAAATACCTGCGCGGGGAAGACTCCCTGATGTCGATCGTGCAGATGCCCAAAGGCGTGCCGGTGGCGACGTTTGCCATCGGTGAAGCGGGCGCGGCCAACGCGGCTCTGACCGCGGTGGCCATGCTCGCCGCCAACGATGCAGCGCTCGCCGATCAGCTCGAGGCGTTTCGCGCCGCCCAGAGCGCCGCAGCGCGCGCCATGACCCTGCCGCCAGCATGAACAAGCTGCCCGCCTTTGTGCCTGGCGCCACCCCGCCAACCTGGCTGGGCGTGATGGGTGGCGGTCAACTGGGCCGCATGTTCGCCCACGCCGCCCAGGCGATGGGTTTCAGAGTGGCTGTGCTGGAGCCGGCGGCCGATTGTCCGGCCGGCCAGGTCGCTGAACAGCTCATCGTGGCTGCCTACGACGATGCCCAGGCGCTGGACGCCCTGTCCAGCCAGTGCGTCGCTGTCACCACCGAATTTGAAAACGTGCCGGCCGACAGCCTGGCCCGGCTGGCCGAACACAGCTTCGTGGCGCCTTCCAGCACCTGCGTGTCGATCGCCCAGGACCGCGTTGCCGAAAAACGTTTTTTTGTCGACTGCGCGGACGCCTCGGGTGTCATGCCGGCGCCGCACCAGCTGATCGCTTCGCAAGCCGATATCGATGCCATCCCCGACCGCCTGCTGCCCGGCATCCTGAAAACCGTGCGCATGGGCTACGACGGCAAGGGCCAGGCGCGCGTGGCCAGCCGCGACGATGTGCGGCAGGCATTTGAAGCGCTCAAGGGCGTGCCCTGTCTGCTGGAAAAAATGCTGCCGCTGGCCTACGAGGTCTCGGTCCTGACGGCGCGTGGCGAAGATGGCGAAGCGGTGGTGTATCCCATCGCCGAGAACGTCCACCGCGACGGCATCCTGTTCACCACCACCGTGCCCGGCCCCCACGTCTCGGCCGCCCGCGCCGTGCAGGCGCAGGATGCGGCGCGCGCCATGATTGCCCGCCTCGGCTATGTCGGCGTGCTGTGCATCGAGTTTTTCGTGCTCGACGACGGCTCGCTGGTGGTCAATGAAATGGCGCCGCGGCCCCACAACAGCGGCCACTACACGATGGACGCCTGCATCACCAGCCAGTTCGACCAGCAGGTGCGCGCCATGGCCCGCTTGCCGCTGGGCGATGTGCGCCAGCATTCGCCGGCCGTCATGCTCAACATCCTTGGCGACGTCTGGTTCGATGCCGCTGACACGCAAGGCGCCAGCGCGCGCGAGCCGGCCTGGGACCAGATCCTGGAACTGCCCGGCGCCTGCCTGCATTTGTACGGCAAGGAACAGGCGCGCCGGGGCCGCAAGATGGGCCACATCACCTTTGTGGCGCCGACCCTGGTGCAGGCCCAGGCCCAGCTGCAAGCGGCCTGCGCGATCCTCGGTATTGCTGCATGAGCGAACTGGCTGTCCTGACCGCGGCGCCGGCAGACATCGCGCGCGCCGCCCGTGCGCTCGAGCAGGGTCTGCTGGTGGCGTTTCCCACCGAGACCGTGTACGGCCTGGGCGCCGATGCCGTCAATCCGCAAGCCGTGGCCGCCATCTACGCCGCCAAGGGCCGCCCGCAGGATCACCCCGTCATCGTCCACCTCGCCCCTGACGCGGAGCTGGCCGACTGGGCGGCGGAGATCCCCGCCGAGGCGCGCCAGCTGGCGGCTGCTTTCTGGCCGGGCCCGCTCACCATGATCCTCAAGCGCGCCGCGCACGTGCCGGCCGATGTGTCGGGCGGGCAGGATACGGTCGGCTTGCGCTGCCCGTCCCACCCCGTCGCCATTGCCCTGCTGCAGGCGTTCAAGGGGGGCAGGGGCGGCCTGGCGGCGCCTTCAGCCAACAAGTTCGGCCACGTCAGCCCGACCACGGCCCAGCATGTGCGCGACGAGTTCAGCGGCGACGGTGGTGCTTCTTCGCTTGCCTTTGTGCTCGACGGCGGCGCCAGCGAAGTGGGGATCGAATCGACCATCGTCGATCTGTCCCGCCTGGCCACCCACGGACCCGTGCTGCTGCGTCCCGGCCATATCAGCGCGGACGCGATTGCTGCCGTGATCGACCGGCTGCCGGTGGCCGCCGATGCTGCCGCGCCGCGCGCCTCGGGCACGCTGGAATCGCATTACGCACCGCACACGCCGGTGGCCATGCAGGCGTCCGACGAACTGGGCGCCACCCTCGCTGGCGCCGTTGGCGCGGGCCGCAAAGTCGCCTTGATCCACTATGCGGATTTTTCCGTCCAGCCCCATGCCAGCGTGCGCCTGCCGGCCAGTCCGGCCGGGTTTGCCCACGCGCTCTATGCCGCCTTGCGCGCCATGGACGGCAGCGGGGCGGAAGTGATCCTGGTGGAAGCGCCCCCAACCGGACCCGACTGGCTCGGCGTGAACGACCGTTTGCGCCGCGCCGCGCATGGCTCAAGCGGGCTGGTCCACGGTCTGCTCAACCGCGAGGCGCCGTTGTGAGCGTCGCGCCGGCCGAGCCCGTTTTAATGCGTATTGACGGGGCGCGCATGTTGTACCGGGATGACAGTAAAGACATGTTTTTCACTATACAAGTACGGGCCAGACTGGCATATTAGTCGGGTTCCGAATAGCACGAGCGTTCGATTACACTTACCACGAAGTAAAAATAGGAGACAAAATGCGTCATACAAAATTTGCACTCGCACTGCTGAGCGCAGCAGTATTGTCGGCTTGCGGCGGCGGCAGCAGCGAGCCGGGCGATCAGACCCTGAAAACCAAATTCACCCAGGAAGTGGCGTTCGGCGACAGCCTGTCCGACGTCGGTTCTTACCAGGTCGGCACCGTCGCCGCGCTCAAGGGCGGCAAATTCAACATTAACGGCGACAACACGGCAGTCAACCCGACCCTGACGGGCAAGAACTGGACCGAACTGATGGCGACCCAGCTGGGCCTGCCCGCTGCCTGCGCCGCGTACACCGGTCTCGACGGCGACGCCAAGCAGGGCTTCTCGGTGCCCGTGACCCAGCACGCCGGCTGCTACATCTACGCCCAGGGCGGCTCGCGCGTGACCAACCCCGTCGGCATCGGCAACAAACTGACGGGCAGCCCGCTGGGCGCTCTGACCGTGCCGGTCGCCACCCAGATCCAGAACCACCTGAGCCTGTCCGGCGGCAAGTTCTCCGGCACCGAACTGGTGCTGGTCATGGCGGGCGCCAACGATGTCTTTGTCAACCTGACGCAACTGTCGACCGCCGGCACCAAAGCCGGCACCGACACCTTTGGCAAGACCCTGGTGGGCCTGCTCGCCGCCGGTTCGGCCAATCCGCAAACGGCTGCCGTGGCCATCGGCACGGCCCTGCAAACGGAAAGCGCCCGTGTCGGCAGTACCATCGACACCGTGGTGGGCGCCGCCGTCGGCGCTGCCGCCCAGGCCGGTTATCCAGGCATCACCTCCCCGGCCGTGTATGGCCCCCTGGTCGCACAAGCCCAGGCAGCGGGTCAAAAAGCCGGCGCCGATTACGCCGCTGCCCACGGCCCCGAACTGGTCGCCACCATGGCTGGCGTTGCCAACGAACTGGTTGCACTGGTGAAGACGCAGATCATCGGCAAGGGCGCCAACTACGTCGTCGTCAACAACATGCCCGATATCGGCACCACCCCGTTCGCTGCCAAGCAAAGCGCTTCCACCGTCGCCCTGGTCAATGCCATGGTCGGCGCCTTCAACGACACCCTGGCCGCTGGCCTGGCCAATGAATCGAAGGTCGTGTACGTGGATGCCTTTGCTGCCAGCCACGACCAGGCCACCAATCCTGCGCCTTATGGTCTGACCAATGTGAAAGACACGGCTTGCGACCTCAGCGTGGCCAAGAATCCCCTGGCCAGCTCGCTCGCCTGCAACGGCAGCAACGTGATCCCTGGCGATATCAGCCACTACTCGTTTGCCGACGAAGTGCACCCGACCCCGTTCGTGCAACTGCTGCTGGCGCGTTACGTGTCGAAGTACATGGTCCAGAAGGGCTGGCTGTAATCGCTGCCGGACCCGTCAGCACATTGCACACATAACCGGCGTGGCAGCGAGCCACGCCTACAATGATCAGGAGAACACATGAATCAAGGTTTCAAACATAGCGCAGCCCTGCTGGCCGCATCGGTCGCGCTGGCGCTGGCGGGTAACGCCTCGGCCCAGAGCGCCGGTCAGTTCACCGCCAAGGTCGGTATCGGCCGGATCACCCCGAAGGTCGATTCGGGCGACGTGTCCGCGCCTGCCCTACCAGGCAGTAAAGTCGCGGTGGAAGAAGACACCAAGCCCGTGCTGATTTTTGCCTACGGCGTCACCGACAATTTCTCGACCGAACTGGCGCTGGGCGTGCCATACAAGCACAATCTGAATGGCGCTGGCGCCGTCGAAGGCACCGGTAGACTGGGCACAGTGCAGTCGCTGCCGCCGAGCCTGTTTGCCCAGTACCGCTTCTTCACGCCAGACACCATGGTGCGTCCATTCGTGGGCCTCGGCGCGACCTACGCCTACTTCCGCAAGGAAACCGGCTCGGGGCAGTTGACCACCATCCTCAATACGGGCGGTCCCGCCACCACTTTCCACATCAAGAACAAGGTTGCACCGACCCTGCAGGCTGGCGTCGCCGTCAACATCAACCCCAAATGGTTTGTCGATCTGACGCTCACCAAGACCTATCTGAAAACCACGACCTATTACTCGACGGGCCAGACCCAGGATGTCAAACTCGATCCGGTCGGCCTGGTGCTGGCGGTCGGTTACAAGTTCTGATACGGACCAGTGTTCAGTGCAAAAACCCGCTGCGGCGGGTTTTTTTACGTCTTGTCGCTCGTGCCAACATTAGTACTAACATAATAATATTTGTCGCAAGGAACCAACACTCCATCAATTTCCCGTCAGATTGTAGGACTGCGCTTACAACATTGTGTTACCTTCGTGTCATTAGAGTTTCTGCCACGAATTGAGTTGTCATGCGTTATACGAAGCACCACAAAACTGCCGAGATAGCCCGCCTGCCGCGGGCTATCATCGCTGGCGGCGCTTCGATCATCGTGCTGGTGGCCGCGTTTCTCATCGTCAGCGCCCCGCAACCGTCTACCCGCAAGGCCCTGCCCGAATTTTCCCTGCCGGCGCCGGCGACCCTCCTCAATCCGCTTGCGGCGGCCAAGGACAAGCCGGTGCGCCTGGTGTATCGCAATTCAGTGGTGCCAGGCGGCGTGCACAGCGCGGCGGAACTGGCCGACGTGATGGCGCGCGATCCTGTCGCCGCAGCCCACTATGCCAATTTCGATGTCGCCAAGGCCCACGTGGTGCGGGTGGAAACGTCGCGCATGGTGCATGTCTCCTATCGCATCGGCAACCAGATTTACTGGACCAAGAACAAGGTCAGGCTGGCCCTGGGTGAAGCCCTGCTGTCCGACGGCACCCACCTGATCCGCGCCCGTTGCGGCAATCGTCTCGCTGATGAGGCGGAAGGTCCGACCCTGCTCAATGAACCCGCGCCCGAGGTGCTGGAGACGGCCTTCGTGTCGGCCGAAGATTTGATCGACCAGAGTGTCAGCATGGCCGCCTTCGACGGCGCAGCGCCGCCGGCCGCTTTTGCCGGTGCGGGCGCAGCGACTGGCGCGCCGGTGATACAGGCCGGGTCCGGCCGTTCGTATGCGTTTGATTCCTTTGGCCCGTCCGGCATCACGCGTCAGCCGACTTCATCTGGCGTCACTGTCCTGCCGCCTGCTGCCGGCGGTGTGAACGTGGTGTCGTCGCATGCCGCTCCCGCCTTGCCCGCTTCTGGCCCGGCCACCCCGGCTGATCCGGCTGATCCGGCCGATCCGATCAAACCTTTGCTGCCCGGCGGCACGCCTGGCAAAGGCGGCATCAACGATCCGATCGAAGTCCATACAGACTTGCCGAAGCCACCTTCGCCGGAAGAGCCGTTCATTGATCCGCCGATTTTCACGCCGCCTGCGTCCACGCCCGGCACCCCCGTTGTCGTCGGCAAGACGCCTGAGCCGGGCAGCGCCTGGCTGGCTGGCCTCGCGCTGGCCCTGATGCTGGTGCGCAGCGCACGCCGCCGCCGCTGATCCGGTTGCACCAGTACAAAAAAGCGTTGCCTGATTTCTCAGGCAACGCTTTTTTATTGCAGCTATTTTTCCAGGACGGCTTACTGAAACGCCTGAATCCCCGTTTGCGCGCGGCCCAGGATCAGGGCGTGGATGTCGTGCGTGCCCTCATAGGTGTTGACGACCTCGAGGTTGACCATGTGGCGGATCACGCCGAACTCGTCGGAGATACCGTTACCACCGAGCATGTCGCGGGCGACCCGGGCGATGTCCAGCGACTTGCCGCAGGAATTGCGCTTCATCATCGAGGTGATCTCGACGGCGGCGGTGCCTTCATCCTTCATGCGGCCAAGGCGTAGGCAGCCTTGCAGGGCCATGGTGATTTCCGTCTGCATGTCGGCCAGTTTCTTCTGCACCAGCTGGTTGGCAGCCAGGGGACGGCCGAATTGCTGGCGGTCCATGGTGTACTGGCGCGCCGTGTGCCAGCAGGACTCGGCGGCGCCCAGCGCACCCCAGGCAATGCCGTAGCGGGCTGAATTAAGGCAGGTAAACGGGCCCTTCAGGCCGCGCACATCGGGGAAGGCGTTTTCTTCCGGAACAAATACATTGTCCATGACGATTTCGCCCGTGACGGAGGCACGCAGGCCGAACTTGCCGTGGATGGCGGGCGCCGACAGACCCTTCATGCCTTTTTCAAGCACAAAGCCGCGGATGGCGCCTTCATCGTCCTTGGCCCACACGACGAACACGTCGGCAACGGGGGAGTTGGTGATCCACATCTTGGCGCCGGTCAGCGCATAGCCGCCTGGCACGGCCTTGGCGCGGGTGATCATCGAGCTGGGATCGGAACCGTGGTTGGGCTCGGTCAGGCCGAAGCAGCCGATCCATTCGCCGGTTGCCAGTTTCGGCAGGAACTTCTGGCGCTGGGCTTCGGTGCCGAATTCATAGATGGGCACCATCACCAGCGACGATTGCACGCTGGCCATCGAACGGTAGCCGGAATCGACCCGTTCGATCTCGCGCGCGATCAGGCCGTAGCTGACGTAGTTCAGGGCAGGGCCGCCATAGGCTTCGGGAATGGTCGGGCCCAGCAGGCCGAGTTCGCCCATTTCGCGGAAAATGGTGGTGTCCATGCGCTCGTGACGGAACGCTTCGAGCACGCGCGGCTGCAGCTTGTCCTGGCAGTAGGCATTGGCGGCGTCGCGCACCATGCGCTCGTCGTCGCTGAGCTGCTCGTTCAGCAACAGCGGATCATCCCAGTGGAATTGGGCCTTGCGCTGCATTTCGGGTTTGTTCATGGATGGTCCTGTCGGAGTGTGATCGAAAGGCGCCGGTCCGCACTGATACTTCCAGTCGGCCTGGGCGGTCTTCTATTCTACCGGAACAGCGCTGCCGAAACGGCCGCCGTGAAAGATCAGCGGCGCTTGCGCATGCACCGCGCATTCTTCCACTTCGCCCACGAAGATGACGTGATCGCCCTCAGGATAACGGCTGCGATTGTGGCATTCGAACCAGGCGGCAGCACCCGCCAGAATGGGCTGGCCGGTGCGCGACAGTTCGTAGGCGGTTTCTGCAAAGGGATCGTTGCCGCGCCGGGAAAAGCGTTCGGCCAGTTCGGCCTGGCCGGCCGCCAGCACATTGATGACGTAGTGCGAGTTGCCAGTAAAAATGGGCAGGCTGTTGGCGCCGGCAGCCAGGCTCCACAACACCAGCGGCGGATCGAGCGAGACGGAGTTGAAAGAGCTGGCGGTCAGGCCGCGAAAAGTGCCGTCGGCCAGGCGCGTCGTGATCACCGTGACGCCGGTGGCAAATTGCGACAGCGCGTGGCGGAACTGGGCCGCGTCAAACGCGGGCGTGGTGGCGCGGGGAGAGCTAGTGTTCATCGGGACCTTGTCAATTGTGCTCATTATGCCAAATTTAAGGTGGCCCTGGTCTGTGGCGGCGCGGGTCAATGGCGGGGCAGGGCGGCAGTTTGCCATCTTGATGCTGCGCGGCAGTGCGCTTTGGAGTACATTAAAACTTTGGCAAAATTGCGTGAGGACGCACATGGCGCACAACACCGAGGTGGCAATTCTTGGCGGCGGCTGTTTCTGGTGCATGGAAGCTATTTATCTCGAGGCAAGCGGGGTCACCCGCGTCGAGTCCGGCTACATGGGCGGCCAACTGGCCAATCCCACCTATGAACAGGTCTGCACCGGCAGCACCGGTCACGTTGAAGTGGTGCGGCTGGAATATGATTCCGCCGTGATCAGTTATCGCGACCTGCTTGAAGTCTTCTTCACTATCCACGATCCCACCACGCCGAACCGACAGGGCAACGATGTGGGCACGCAGTACCGCTCTGCCATTTTCACCACCACGCCCGAGCAGGCCGACGTGGCGCGCCACGTCATCGCCGAAATGGCGGCCGTGTGGGACGCGCCCATCGTCACGGAAGTCGCCCCGGCGACGCACTGGTACAAGGCCGAGGACTACCACCAGAACTATTTTCAGCAACACCCGAACCAGGGTTATTGCGCCTTCGTGGTGGCGCCCAAGGTGCTGAAATTCCGGGAAACCTACGCCAGTCTGGCCAGGTGATGTGTTCGATAATGGCCGGGCTTGCCGGCAGTTGACGGGCTGTTCACAGCGTGGCGTCGCTGCGACAAGTCCGTAATCATTCCGGGTGAGTTTGCGGAAATTTGTGTCTTGATGGCCTGAATTGATGACGGCTGCTGCGTAAAATTGTGGCGGCGCGGCGCTCCTGCGCGCGCGAAGAACATTCCCGTTTTCCTCACACAGGCTATTCATGACCCGCATGTTTTCCGGCGCTCGCGCCGCATTGACCTTGATTTCCCTGCTGGCCGCAGGCGCTGCCAGCGCCGCCGGCACCCCAGCGACGCTCTCGCTTGACCTTGGCACCACGGGCGTGGGCGCCCATGTCGGCATGCCGCTGGGCCAGCAACTCGGCGTGCGCGTCGGCGCGGGTTTTCTGAGCCACAAATTTGACGGCAGCACCAGCACCATCGACTACAACATCGACGCCAAACTGCGCAGCGCCGATGCCCTGCTGGACTGGTATCCGGCTGCCGGCAGCGGTTTCCGCCTCAGCACCGGCGTCGTGTATGACGCCAACCAGTTCGATGTCACGGGCAAGCCCTCGGCAGGCCGCTACCTGATTAACGGGGTCAGCTATGCCGCCACCGATGTCGGCACGCTCACCGGTGCCGTCGACTACAACAAATTTGCTCCCTACCTGGGCATCGGCTTCGGCACGGCGCCGGCGGCCACGGGGGCGTCCGGCTGGGGTTTTGCTGCCGACCTGGGCGGCTACTACCAGGGCAAGGGCAGCTCGCGCCTGGACAGTGTCGGCTGCAAGGCCGCTGCCCCGATCTGCCAGGCAATCGCGCGCGACGTTGCCGTCGAGCGCCTCAATCTGGCCGACCAGGTCAGCGATGTGCCGAAAATTTACCCCGTGCTGCGCATTTCGGCGACGTATCGGTTTTAAACAATCACTTCCGCGGCCGGATTGACGGGCGCTGTTTCCGCCGCGGCCAGAACGGGCGCATCGAGCGGCGCGGCGTACATGGCGCGGCGTGACCAGGGCATCTGGGACGCGCCGCCCGCCTTGCTGCAAACGATCTGGTAGAGGCTGATCCAGTCGTGGTCGAAGGCGTAGCTGCAGCCCGCCAGGTACACGTGCCAGATGCGGAAGCGTTTCGGATCGGTCAGGTGGCGGATGCGCTCGGCGTTATTTTCAAAGTTTTCCGTCCACAGGGCGCAGGTGCGGGCGTAGTGGCGGCGCAGGTTTTCCACGTCGCGCACTTCCAGGCCGCCCTGCTGCATGCAGCGCACGACCATGCCCAGGTGGGCCAGTTCACCATGCGGGAACACATACTCGTCAATGAAGCGGCCGCCGCCGTATGGGGTGCCGCGCTGGTCGACGTCGGTGGTGGTGATGCCATGGTTCATGCAGATCCCGCCGGGCGAGAGCAGCCTGTCGATGCGGGCAAAATAATCCGGCAGGTGGCGCAGGCCCACGTGTTCGAACATGCCGACACTGGTGATGCGGTCAAATGTGCCCTCGATGTCGCGGTAATCCTGCAGGCGGATGTCGACCAGGTGCTGCACCCCTGCTGCGGCGACCCGCTCGCGCGCCAGGGCCAGCTGATTTTCCGACAGGGTCACGCCGACTACCCGCACGCCGAAGCGCTGCGCGGCGCGGATCGCCAGGGCGCCCCAGCCGCAGCCGATATCGAGCAGGGTATGACCTGGCTGCAGATCGATCTTGGAAAAGATATGGTCGATTTTCTTGCGCTGCGCGGTCGCCAGATCCTCGTCGCCGTTTTCAAAATAGGCGCAGGAATACACCATCGCGGGATCCAGGAAGGCGCTGTAAAAATCGTTGGAGACGTCGTAGTGGTAGCGGATCGCCTCGGCATCTTTTTCGCGGGTGTGGGTGATGCTGCCCACCGCGCGCGCCAGCAGGCCGGGCTTTTGCGCATTGGTGGAAGCCAGCGCGTTGACAATGTCGATCATGTCGACGGCGCGCCCGCTGACGTCGATGGCGCCTTCGACATAGGCGCTGCCGAGGTTGTAAAGCGAGGGGGACAGCAGGTAGCGCAGGGCCGAGGGCCGGGGCACGCGGATGGTCACTTTGGGCTGGTTGTTTGAAAAATCAAGTTGCTGCCCGTTCCATAACTCCACCCGCAAAGGCAAGGTCGCATGACTACGCACCTCATCGCGCCAGTTGGTCAATCGCATCTGATTAAACACGTCTTCCTCCTGTTACATTGAACGCGCCGCCGGCGCGGAAAAGCATCTGGCAAACCTCCCTGGGTGGTGCTGTTGCCAGATGGTGAACGTCAGGGCTGTAGTCGCTCCGTGTTCCAGCTGCCATCAGCCTGCCTGGTATACACAATCCGGTCGTGAAAGCGTGAACGCCGGCCTTGCCAGAATTCGATGCGGGCGGGGATCAGGCGGAAGCCGCCCCAGTTATCGGGTCGCGGCGGCGTATCGTCGTAGCGTGCTTCCGCCTCCGCGTAGTGCTGCTCCATTTCCATCCGGCTTGCAATCGGGGCGCTTTGCGCGGAGGCAATCGCGGCCAGGCGGCTCTTGATGGGGCGGCTGTTGAAATAGGTGTCGCTTTCAAGCGCACTGGTGCGTTCGACGCGCCCTTCGATGCGCACCTGGCGTTCCAGTTCGGGCCAGAAAAACAGCAGGGCGGCGTGCGGATTGGCCGCCAGCTGGCGCCCTTTCTGGCTGTCGTAATTGGTGTACCAGGTAAAGCCGCGCGCGTCGTATTGCTTGATGAGGACGATGCGCGAGCTGGGCTTGCCGTCGCCATCCACCGTGGCCACGCTCATCGCGTTTGGCTCGTTGACCTGAGCGGCCAGGGCCTGTTCGAACCAGGTATTGAATTGCACGAAAGGGTCGTGCGCCACGTCGGCAGCGTCGAGCGTGGCCTGGCCGTAATCCTTGCGCAGGGCGGCGACGGCGTCGCCAGTGGCCGGGGCGGCAGCGGCGGCGCCAACAGCGGGTCCCAGACCGCGCCGCGCCTGCATGGCTTCGCCCAAGGCCTGCATCTGCGCCGCGCTGAACAGGCGCCTGGCCATGGTGGCGATATGGGTTTCTTCCGTCTGCATGTGATCGCGGTAGCGCTGCGCGAAGCGTTCGGCAAGCTCGGTGTCGAGCGTGGCCGCGCTGCCGGCGGCAATGGGGGCGAGCTGTTCGTGCAGATCCTGCCACATGGCGTTCATGGCGTCATGGTCGCGCAGGATGCCGGGCGCAAGCGCGTCCAGGGTGGCGGCATCCTCGCCGCTGGCGACCAGGCGCAGCACGGGCAACAGGTTTTCTTCTTCGTCGGCGTGGTGCAGGTGCGCCGCCTTGTCGAAATACTTCATGATCGCCTGGGCGGCCTGGCCGGCCTGCTCGTCGGCGCCGTGGGCAGTCAGATGGGCAGGCAGGCGCAGCAAGGTGTCGAGCTGCTTGCGGATACGGTCATGGCAGTGCTTGAGCACGGCGAGAGGCTGGTCGAATCCGGGTGCGGTCTCGGGCAAGGCGTGATTCATTGAAAGCTTTCCAGGTTGCTAGCGAACGATTATTTTAGAGCAGGCAGATCGGCAGGTCCGCTAAAATGGCGGGATGAATTCCCCAAATAATTTTATTGATGACAATATCAGTTCTGCGGATCTTGCGCTCAGCACGACCTCGCTGGAACACGACGGCCAGGCCGACCATGCCCGCCGCTTTGGTGGACTGGCGCGTCTTTACGGCCAGGCCGCGTTGACGCGGTTTGAGGCGGCCCACGTGTGTGTGATCGGCGTGGGCGGGGTTGGTTCCTGGATCGTGGAGGCGCTAGCGCGTAGCGCGGTCGGGGCCTTGACTTTGATCGACCTCGATAACGTGTCTGAATCAAATATCAATCGCCAGGTGCAGGCTTTGTCGGGCACTGTAGGCCAGGCCAAGATCGATGCACTGGCAGAGCGTATCGGGCAGATCAATCCGGCGTGCAAACTGACCCTGGTGGAAGATTTTATCGGGCCCGATAATCTCGATGCCCTGCTGGGCGGCCAGCGCTTCGATTATGTCATCGACGCCATCGACAGCGCCCGCGCCAAGGCGGCGGTGATCGCCTACTGCCGTGATCACCAGCTACCCCTGTTGATCATCGGCGGGGCCGGCGGGCAGACCGATCCGACCAGGATTGCCGTGCGCGATCTGGCGCGCACGGAGCAGGAGCCGCTGCTCAAGCGGGTGCGCAAGCTGCTGCGCAATCAATACAGTTTTCCACGCGGCGAGAAGGCGAAATTCCATGTCGACGCCGTTTTTTCCATGGAGCCATTGCGCTATCCCGAGGGCGAAGCCGAGTGTTCGCTCGACGCGGACCAGCGTGGCGTGACCGGCCTCAACTGTGCCGGCTTCGGTTCCAGCGTGGTCGTCACCGCCACTTTCGGCATGGTCGCCGCGGCCCATGTGCTGCGTCAACTGGCGGACGGGGTGCCGGCGCGCGCGCCTGTGCAGCCCGAGGCGGTCGCGGTATCATAGGGACGCGGCTGGCCGGCCAGGCCGGCGTTCTGCTTGTCTCGATTGCGTTCTCTTTTTCAAACGGAAAAAATACATGATGCTTCGTTCTTCCCCGCTGCGCCTGACCGCGCTTGTCTCCCTGCTCGTGATGAGCTGTGCAGTCCAGGCGCAAAATGGCGCGCAGAGCGAGCCGGCCCAGCAGGCGCCTGCCGCCGAGCTGCCAGCGCCTTCGCAGGCCAATCCCCTCGTCAAGATCGACAATGTGGTCGGCACCGGCCGCGAAGCCGAAGTGGGCAATACCGTGGTGGTCAATTACACGGGCTGGTTCTACAAGCCGCTGGCGGCGAAGCAGCGCGGGCGCAAGTTCGATTCCTCCCTCGACGCCGGACGCGAGCCGCTCGAGTTTGCGCTCGGCGCCGGCAAAGTCATCAAGGGATGGGACCAGGGCGTGGCCGGCATGAAAGTTGGCGGCAAGCGCACCCTGATCATTCCCAGCGAACTCGCTTACGGCAAGCGGGGCGCGGGCGGCGGATCGATTCCGCCTGACGCCGACCTGATCTTTGATGTAGAGCTACTCAAAGTGAAATGATTTTTTGGTAGCGGCCCTGAATTGACATAGTATTTCGTTTTGGCACACACCACGGGGAGAGACAGCATGCGCATCGCCAACGACGTCACCGAACTGATTGGTCATACTCCCCTGGTGCGCATCCGCCGCATGGGCCTGGCGCCTGGCGGCGCCGATCTTGTCTGTAAGCTTGAATTTTATAATCCGGCCCACAGCGTCAAGGACCGGATCGGCCTGGCCATGGTCGAGGCGGCCGAAGCGGCCGGCCAGATCGGCCTGGGCACCGTCATCGTCGAGCCCACCAGCGGCAACACGGGCATTGCCCTGGCCATGGTCTGCGCGGCGCGCGGCTACAAATGCGTGCTGGTGATGCCGGAAACCATGAGCGTGGAGCGGCGCATGCTGCTGCGCGCTTACGGCGCCGAACTGGTGCTCACGCCCGGCGCCGAGGGCATGCTGGGCGCCATCCGCCGCGCCGAGGAACTGGTCGAGACCAATCCCGGCTACCTGATGCTGCAGCAGTTTAATAATCCCGCCAATCCCGCCGTGCACCGCCGCACCACCGCCGAGGAAATCTGGGCCGATACCGACGGCAAGGTGGATATTGTCGTGGCCGGCATCGGCACGGGCGGCACCATCACGGGCGTGGGCGAAATGCTCAAGGAGCGCAAGCCGGGCGTGCAGATCATTGCCGTCGAGCCGGATGCGTCGCCCATCCTGTCCAGAGGCACCAAGGGCCCGCACCCGCTGCAGGGCATCGGCGCCGGCTTCGTGCCCAAAGTGCTCAACACCAGCATCTACGACGAAATCATCACCGTCAAGAACGACGACGCCTTCTCCACCGCGCGCGCGGCAGCCCGCGAGGAAGGCCTGCTGGTGGGCATCTCGTCTGGCGCCGCCCTGTGGGCAGCCCTGGCCGTGGCGCGCCGCCCGGAGAACGCTGGCAAGCTGATCGTCACCATCATCCCTTCGTTCGGCGAACGCTACCTCAGCACGCCGCTGTACGCCAACCTGGTGTAAGCCCGGTCATCCGCCGCCGCTCTCAATGGGCGTGGTGGGCGTGCATGTCGAGCGGCGGCGGCGGCGCCTGCAGGCAGCAGGCGTGATCCGTCGTGCCCTGCTCGATTTGCAGGGTACAGTGGTGAATGGAAAATTCTTCCTTCAACTGGGCGACGATGGCGTCGATGGCGCTGTCGCCCGGATAGCCCTCCGGCATGACCAGGTGGGCCGTCAGCGCCGTTTCCGTCGTGCTCATCGACCAGATGTGCAGGTCGTGGGTGCCAGCGACGCCGGGCAGGGTGGACAGGAAATTGTCGACCTTGGCGGGATCAACGTTCGAGGGCACGGCGGCCAGCACCATGCGCAGCGATTCGCGCAGCACCGACCAGGTCGACAGCACGATCAGGGCCACGATGACCAGGCTGACGGCCGGATCGATCCAGGCCCAGCCGGTGTAATGGATCACGGCGCCGGATATCACCACCCCCAGCGAGATGGCGGCGTCAGCGGCCATGTGCTGGTAGGCGGCACGTACATTGATATCGTCCTTGCTGCCTGAGGTGAACAGCCAGGCCGAGATGCCGTTGATGGCGACGCCAGCCAGGGCAACGATGGAGACCGTCCAGCCCGCCACCGGCGCGGGTGCATTGAAGCGCTGCACCGCTTCCCACGCGATGGCGCCGCAGGCGACCATCAGCAGCAGGGCGTTGGCCAGGGCGGCCAGGATCGAGGAGCTGCGCAGGCCATAGGTAAAGTTCTGGTTGGGCGCGCGCCGCGCCAGCAGGGCGGCGCCCCAGGCCAGTCCCAGGCCGAGCACGTCCGACAGATTGTGCCCCGCATCGGCCATCAGCGCCGTCGAGTTGGCGAGCACGCCGTAGACGAATTCGATGCCGACAAACAAGGTATTGAGGACGATGGCAATCACGAAGGCGCGGCCCATATTGCCCGGTTCGATGCTGTGATGGTGGCCGTGGTGATCATGACTGTGGTGATCGTGACCGTGGTGATCATCATGCTTGTGGTCGTGCTTGTGGCCGTGTTTATGGTCGTGCTTATGGTGGTCTGTCATCGTTCAGGGCTTCTGCATTTCAGCGCGAATGGCGTTGCGGGTCTTGGGATCAAGTTTTTGCACAATCTTATCGAGTTTGTCGGCCTGGCGCAGCGCCGCAGCCTGCTCGGCCGACAACGCCGGCGGCGGGCTCGCGGGGGCGGGCGGCGCTGGCGGCTTGAACCACAAAGCCTGGCCCAGCAGCACCAGCACGGCGCCCAGCACGGCGGCGCCGGCGGCCAGGGCGACCGGGTTGGGCGCGGGTTTTGCGGCGGCGGTTGGGGCGGCGACAGTTGCTGCCGCCGGTGAACTGGTCGGCGCACCCAGGCGCGCCGCCATCGCTTCGCTGGCCCGGTCGATCAGCGCCACATGCCGCTCCACGGCTTCGGCCAGCACCGCCTCGTTGAGGGCGACGACAGCAAACACGGGGTCGTCGACATCAATTTTGACGCCCGTCTTTTCAAACACGAGTGTGCGCAGTTTCTGCTGGTCCATGGCGGTCTACCAGTTGACCTTGTCGAGTTGCTCGAACAGGTCGCGGAACACCACCTTGATGCGCTGCTTTTCCATGACGTTGAACTTGTCGCTGGCCCGCACCTCGTCGGCCGTCATGCGGGCGGTATTCATCTTCTTCAGGTCGGCGCCGAAGGTGTCGGCGTTTCGCTGGCTTAGCACGACGCGGCCCACCACCCGGTCGGCGTGTTCGGCATAGGTGGCCGATTCGGCGAATTGCTTGCCCGCCGCCGATTGCAGCAGGCCAAAATGTTCGTTTTCCCACAGCACCAGCGGGACATCGGTGGCTTTGGCCGTGGAGGCAAAGCCCATCGCCGTGTCATGCAGGGTGTCGCCGCCGCCGACGATGGTGTGGATGTACACTTTCCGGCCCGACTCCTTGAGCAAATCAAAGCAGTCGTTTTCCAGCAGGTAGCCCATCAGGGGCGAGAAGGTATTGGCGCCATTGTCGACGACGCAGTTGCCGTCTTCTTCCAGCAGGTCGATCATGAGCGCATCGAACCGCTTGGGGTCAATGTTGCGGCTGTCCGTCATTACCGGTACATGCTTGACCGACATGGCCTTGTAGCGGGAAAAGGTGGCGTTTTCCTGGTCGGTATCGTAGCAGCGCAGGGGCGCGCCATCCTGTCCCGCCAGCCATTGCCCCAGGATGGTCGACACCAGGGTCTTGCCGATGCCGCCCTTGCCCTGCAAAATAAAATGTACCGTGTTGTGCATCATTACTCCGTTGTCATCCACTTTGTTGATCCATCATTGTGGCAGGCTGCACTGCCGTGGTCGGGCCTGAACAGCGGATCGGGCGCCGTCGGTAGGAAGGTCCACGCATAGCCGCCATCGCGCAGCACCAGTTTTAAAACGCCCATGCGGTTGCTGTCGCGCGCCTCGCTGTTGGGCAAAGGCAGCAGCAAGGGCGTCGGGTAGGCGCCGCCCGTACCGACGACAAACTGGCGGATGCCCCGCACGCGATCGGCCCGGCCGGCGCCGTCCTGGCGGCCAAACCGCTCGTAAATATGGTCGTGGCCGGACAGTACCAGCGCCGCGCCCGCCTCCATCAAGGTTTCCCATGCCGGCCGCATGCGCGGATCGACGCCCTTGAAGCCGGAACTATACATGGGGTGATGCCAGTAGGCGAGGATGCAGCTGGCGGGGTGGTCGGCCAGCTCGCGCCGCAGCCACGACAATTGCGCCGCGCTGCCGGCCGCGTCAAGGTTGCTGTTGAGCGAGTACAGCTGCCATGTGCCCAATGTAAAACGGTAATAGCCGGGGCCGGCCTGGGCGCCAAAATAGGCAAAATAGCCGGCGGCGCCGGGCGTGGCGTATTCGTGGTTACCGGGGGTCGGATAGGTTTTCTGCTTGAAGCGGCCCCAGGTGGCCTGGTAGCAGCCGGTGAATTCGGCCAGGCGGCCGCGGGGATAGGTGAGGTCGCCCAGCGCCAGCACCACGGCGCTGGCATCGTCCCGCAGTTGCTGCGCGATCAGCTCGGCCGTTGCGGCGGCGCCCGAATAGCTTGGTGCCTGCTTGCCGCAGTTGGCAATGTCGCCAGCGGCGTAGAGCGTCATTGGCGGCGCGGCTGGCGCGGTCGGGGCCGCCGCGACCGCCCCTTGCGCGTGGGCCGCAAGCAGCAGCGCCGCTGCCCGCAACAGCATCGTCAGGCGCAAGCGCCTACTCGATGAAGCGCAGCAGTCCCTGCAGCGAATGCTTGACGGTCTGCTCGCGCACCGCCGCGCGGTCGCCCTGGAACACCAGCCGTTCCGTATGGGTGTGCTCGCCCTTTGCCCAGGCGAAGCAGACCGTCCCGACGGGTTTGCCGGGCACCGCGCCGGTCGGCCCGGCAATGCCGGTGGTGGAGATTGCGACGTCGGCGTTGCTGTTGGCCAGGGCCCCTTCGGCCATGGCGCCCGCCACTTCCTCGCTTACCGTGCCCATCTGCGCGATCAGGGCGTAGGACACGTTGAGCATTTCCATCTTCGACGTGTTGGAATACGTTACGAAGCCGCAATCGAACCATTCGCTCGAGCCCGCCACCTCCGTGACGGCCTGGGCAACGCCGCCGCCGGTACAGGATTCGGCGGTGCACAGCATGAGTTGTTTGGCCTGCAAGGCCTGGCCCACCCGGGTGGCCAGCTCTGTCATCTCGTTTGTCACCTGATGTTCCTTTCAATGCAGGGCGGCACGGCTGAACTGGCGCCGGCGCTTTCAGGGTTGATGCCTGTCAGACTACTTTAGCACGCCCTTGCGGCTGTTCACGCCCCCTCGGCGAAATTTTCAGGGCAGGGTGAAGTGGTCGAAACCGGCCGCATCCAGGTCAACCGCCGCACCGGCGCCATCGACCAGGCGCAGCCCGGCGCCGGACTCGATCGTACCGACCCGCGTCAGGGGCGTGTTGCTGGCGCTGCCGGCGGCAAGGATGGCTTCGCGCTGGGACGGGTCGGCGGTAAAGCACAGCTCGTAATCGTCGCCGCCCTGGGCGCAGAACTGGCGCCGGATCGCCGTCTCCTGGGCCGCCAGCGCCGGGCCGGCAGGCAGGGCGTCGACGTTGACGGTGGCCCCGACGCCGGAGGCCTCGAGGATGTGGCCGAGGTCACCCACCAGGCCGTCGGAAATATCCAGCGCTGCATGGGCCAGCGATCTAGCGGTCAGGGCGCGCCCCAGCGCAATGCGCGGGTCGGGCAGGTGCATGCGCAAGCTGGCAAGCGCCAGGCTTTCTTGGTCGATAGGAAATTCATCACGCAGGCCGGCCAGCGCGAGGCGGGCGTCACCGAGCGTGCCGGACACCCAGATATCGTCGCCGGGCAAGGCGCCGCTGCGGCGCAGGCCATGGCCGGGGGCAAGTTCGCCGAACACGGTGATGCAGATATTCAAGGGCCCGCGCGTGGTGTCGCCGCCGATCAGTTCGCAGCCGTACAGATCGGCCAGTTCGAACAGGCCGCTGGAAAAACCCTTGAGCCAGTCGCGGTCGGCTTTTGGAATCGCCAGCGCGAGCGTAAAAGCGACGGGCGTGGCGCCCATGGCGGCCAGGTCCGACAGGTTCACGGCCAGCGCTTTATGGCCCAGGCAGCGCGCATCGGCGCCGGCAAAAAAATGCCGGTTCTCGACCAGCATGTCGGTCGAAATGGCCAGTTGGGCGCCGGCGGAGGGTGTCAGCAGGGCGCAGTCGTCGCCGATGCCAAGGGTAGCGCGGCCCGGCTGGGGGCGCACGAAATATTGTTTGATGAGGTCGAATTCGGAGAGCATGCGCGATTCTACAACGGCGCGTGCAGGCGCCGTTGTAGAGCTTGTGCGACGCCTTTAGCGCGCGCAGCGCTGGTGCAGTTCGGCCAGCAAGGCCGCCCGCAAGGCCGGCGTGTGCAGGGACAGGCCAAAGCCGCGCACCACGCCTTCCGCATCGAGGAAGCGCGCCACCACCCGTTCACCGTCGTCCTCATGGGTCCATTCTCCCGCGCTGCCGGCCGGCGGCGGCGACAGGGCGAGCTTGAGACTCGGCGTCTTGACGACCACGGCATCCGGCTTCAGGTCGATCGGCGTGGGCGTCCCGGCCAGGGTGGCGGCAATCGCGCGCGCCGCCGTCAGCAGCGGCGCCACATACGGCATGACGGCGCCGCCATGGGCCGTGCTGTACTCGGCGCAGTCGCCCAGCGCATACACGCCTGCGGCACTGGTCTGGCCGAACTGGTCGATGATGATGCCGCGGCCGGTGACCAGTTGCGCCGCCTGCGCCAGTGCGATGGAGGGGCGCAAACCCACCGCGGAGAGCACGATATCCGCCTCGACAACGCTGCCGTTGGCAAGTTCCACGATCACGCTTGTGCCACCTTCAGCGCGCGTGATCCTGGTGGCGGTAGTATTCATTTTGAGAGTGATGGGCAGCGCGGACCAGGCCTTGACGAGGGCGTCGGAAAGGCCGGGCGCGGCCAACGCGGCCAAGGGGCGGGGATTGGGATCGACCAGGGTCACCTGGTGGCCACCAGCGACGAGATCGTCGGCGAATTCGCAGCCGATCAGTCCGGCGCCGAGGATGGTCACGTGGGCCGGATGGCCCAGTGCAGCCAGGCGTTCGCGCAATACCGCGTAGTCGTCCAGGTGATTGACCGAGAGCACGCTGTTGGCGGCGTCGCCTTCGAGCGGCAGGCGGATTGGATTGGCGCCCAGGGCAAGTACCAGGTCGCGATAGGCGATGGTCTGGCCGTCGGCCGTGGCGATGGTGCGCGCGCCGGTGTCGATGGACTTGACCTCCACGCCGCCCAGGATGCGGGCGTCGAGGGTGGCAGCCATTTGTTCGGCACTTTGCGATTGCAGTTGCGCTGCACCCTTGCCCATGGCCAGTGCATTCGACAGCATGGGCTTGGAGTAGGCGCCAGCCTTGTCGCTGGAGACGATCAGCAGGGGCGTTGCCTTGTCGAGCTTGCGAAATTCGCGCGCCACGCCGTAGGCAGCCATGCCGGCGCCCACGATGACGACGGGGCGGTCAGCTTCCATTCAGATTTCCACCATGTCGAAATCGGATTTGGCCACGCCGCAATCGGGGCAGGACCAGTCGGCGGGGATGTCGGCCCAGCGGGTGCCGGCGGCAATGCCTTCTTCAGGCAGGCCGACGCTTTCGTCATAAATAAAACCGCAAACGATGCATTGGTAGGTTTTCATGTCAGTCCTTGGTCAATAGGTAGATAATAAATGAAGGTTCAAAAGTTGTGTGTTCAGGCGGCTGCATTCAGCTTGTCGAGTGCGGCCTTGTAATGGTTGGCATGGCGTTCTTCGACGTTGGCCAGCGCCGCAAAGCGTTTGGCGGCAATTTCAAGGATGCGCTTGAACTGCGCGGCATGCACCTTCGATTCTTCGATTTGTTCGTCGTACTCGGCGACGGCAGCGCTGTTGCCTTCTTCGACGGCCAGGTGGCGAAATTTGGGGTACATCTCGCTGTATTCATAGGTTTCGCCTTCGATGGCGATTTCCAGGGCGCGCGCCGGGCTCATCTGATCCTTTGGATAGAGCAGGTCGAGGTGGCCGAACGCGTGCATGACTTCCTGGTCGGCAGTCGCTTCAAACGCTTCCGCCACTTCGATGGCGCCAGCGGCGCGGGCCAGTTTGGCAAAGTAGCGGTACTTGATATGCGCCATCGATTCGCCGGCAAAAGCGGCTTCCAGGTTGGCGATGGTAACGGATTGGGTAGGGTTGTGCATGGCAGGTCTCCGGTGGGTTTGGCGTGAGAGACATGGTAGCGACAAGTCGATGATTGGTAAATTAAATCGTTTTTATGATGTTGATAGTTTTTAACATTTGGGTGGTGTGCGCCGTTTGACCCTGACAGGGTGTCGGTAAAAATACGTAGCTTATTGAAAGAATCCGTCTGATAAAATCGGCATTCCCGTATAGCAAGGAAGGCAGCACAACATGGATTCGTCATCGGACAATAAAGAACAACTGCGCCAGCAACTGCGCACCGCCGCCCTCGATTACCACGAGCTGCCCCGGCCGGGCAAAATCAGCATCACCCCGACCAAGCAAGTGCTCAATCAGCGCGACCTGGCCCTGGCGTACACGCCGGGCGTCGCCGCCCCTTGCGAAGAGATCGTCATCGATCCCGCCAACTCCTATAAATACACGGCGCGCGGCAACCTGGTGGCCGTGATCACCAACGGCACCGCCGTGCTGGGTCTGGGCAATATCGGCCCGCTCGCCGCCAAGCCGGTGATGGAAGGCAAGGGCGTGCTGTTCAAGAAATTCGCCGGCATCGACGTATTCGATATCGAGATCGCTGAAAACGATCCCGACAAACTGGTCGACATCATCGCCGCGCTGGAGCCGACTTTTGGTGGCGTCAACCTGGAAGACATCAAGGCGCCCGAGTGTTTCTATATCGAGCGCAAGCTGCGCGAAAAGATGAAGATCCCGGTCTTCCACGACGACCAGCACGGCACCGCCATCATCGTCGGCGCCGCCATCATCAATGGCGTCAAGGTCTGCGGCAAGGAACTGAAAGACTGCAAGATGGTCGTGTCGGGCGCTGGCGCTGCCGCGCTGGCCTGCCTGGAACTGCTGGTCGATCTGGGTTTCCCGATTGAAAACATCACCGTCACCGACCTGGCCGGCGTGGTCTACAAGGGCCGTACCGAGCTGATGGATCCGGACAAGGAACGCTTTGCCCAGGACACGCCGCACCGCACCCTGGCCGAAGTCATTCCTGGCGCCGACATCTTCCTTGGCTTGTCCGCCGGCGGCGTCTTGAAGCCGGCGATGGTAGCGGCCATGGCGAAGAACCCGCTGATCCTGGCGCTGGCCAATCCCCATCCGGAAATCCTGCCCGAAGAAGTCAAGCTGGTGCGTGATGACGTGGTCATGGCCACCGGCCGCTCGGACTATCCGAACCAGGTCAACAACGTCCTCTGCTTCCCCTACATTTTCCGCGGCGCCCTCGACTGCGGCGCCACGACCATTACCCGCGAAATGGAAATCGCGGTGGTGCATGCCATTGCCGACCTGGCCCATGCCGAGCAGAGCGATATCGTGGCCACCACCTATGGCATCAACAACCTCTCGTTCGGACCGGAATACCTGATCCCGATGCCGTTCGATCCGCGCCTGCTGACCCATATCGCCCCGGCGGTGGCCAAGGCCGCCCTCGAGTCCGGTGTGGCCACGCGCCCGATCGCGGACCTGCACGCCTACGCCCAGAGCCTGCAGCGCTTTGTCTACCGCAGCGGCAACTTCATGAAGCCGCTGTTCCAAATGGCCAAGGAAGTGGCGCCGGAACTGAAGCGTATCGTCTACGCCGAAGGGGAAGAAGAGCGCGTGCTGCGTGCCGTGCAAGTGGTGATCGATGAAAAGCTGGCGCGCCCGATCCTGGTGGGCCGTCCCGCCGTGCTGGAGCAGCGCATCAAAAAATTCGGCCTGCGCCTGAAAATGGGCGAGCATTTCGACGTCATCAACCCCGATCATGACGAGCGTTACCGCGATTACTGGCAGACCTATTACCAGATGGGCATGCGCAAGGGCGTCACCCAGGAATGGGCCAAGCTGGAAATGCGCCGCCGTCACAGCCTGATCGGCGCCATGATGATCCACAAGGGCGATGCCGATGGCATGATCTGCGGCACCTTCGGCACCACCTGGCTGCACCTGCACTATATCGACCAGGTGCTGGGCAAGCGCCCTGGCGTCTGTACTTACGGCGCGATGAATTTCCTGATCCTGCCGGAGCGCCAGCTGGCCATCGTCGACACCCACGTCAACGACAACCCCAGCGCCGAGCAACTGGCGGAGATCACCGTCATGGCCGCCGAGGAAATGACCCGCTTCGGCATCCTGCCGCGCGCGGCCCTGCTGTCGCATTCGAATTTTGGCTCGGCCAATACCCCTTCGGCCATCAAGATGCGCGCTGCCCTGGCGCTGGTGCAGAAGAAGGCGCCGGACCTGGAAGTCGACGGTGAAATGCATGGCGACGCGGCGCTGGACTCCAAGCTGCGCGCGGCCACGATGCCCAACTCGACCTTGAAAGGCGACGCCAACCTGCTGGTGCTGCCGGACATTGACTCGGCCAACATTTCCTACAACCTGCTCAAGACGGCAGCGGGCAACGGCGTGGCCATCGGTCCTGTCCTGCTCGGTTGCGCCAAGGCGGTCCACATCCTCACGCCGTCCGCCACCGTGCGCCGCATCGTCAACATGACCGCGCTGTGCGTGGTCGATGCCGTCGCCCAGCGCTAAGTTTTACACTGCGCCAGCCAGCCGGGACAAAAATGCCCGGCTGGAGTTCACTCTTTAAAGGGTAACAATCGGTAAAGCCAACCATACGACGCTGAAAACATCGTCATAATGTGAAAAAACTTGTATTTCAAGCATGACTTATTATCTTGCAAGATAGGGTCTGCTAGAATAACGGCTTCCATTTAGTTACCTCTTCGGCCCACTGTCGACTTCAGCCATGCAAACAAACAAAAAAGCCCTGATCACAGGCATTACCGGTCAAGACGGCGCCTACCTGGCGCAGCTTCTGCTGGAAAAAGGTTACACCGTTACGGGCACTTACCGCCGTTCCAGCTCTGTCAACTTCTGGCGCATCGAGGAACTGGGCATCCAGGCGCATCCGCAGTTACACCTGGTCGAGTACGACCTGACCGACCTTGCCTCTTCGATTCGTTTGATGCAGCAATGTGATCCTGACGAGGTCTACAACCTGGCTGCCCAGAGTTTTGTCGGCGTGTCCTTCGACCAGCCACTGGCGACCGCATCGATCACGGGCCTGGGCGCGGTGCACCTGCTTGAAGCGATCCGCGTCGTCAAGCCGTCTACCCGCTTTTATCAGGCATCCACGTCGGAAATGTTTGGCAAAGTACAAGCTATTCCCCAGATCGAAGAGACCCCGTTCTACCCCCGCAGCCCGTACGGCGTGGCCAAGTTGTATGCCCACTGGATGACCATCAACTACCGCGAGTCCTACGGCATTTTCGGCTCCTCCGGCATCCTGTTCAACCACGAGTCGCCCCTGCGCGGCCGTGAATTCGTCACCCGCAAGATCACCGATTCCGTCGCCAAGATCGTGCTGGGCAAGATGGACGTGCTGGAACTTGGCAATCTCGACGCCAAGCGTGACTGGGGCTATGCGAAAGAATACGTCGAAGGCATGTGGCGCATCCTGCAGGCCGACGAACCGGATACGTTCGTGCTGGCGACCAACCGCACGGAAACTGTGCGCGACTTTGTCCAGATTGCCTTCAAGGCGGCCGATATCAACATCGAATGGCGCGGCGCCGGTGAAAGCGAAGCAGGCTTCTGCGCCCGTAGCGGCAAGCAGCTGGTGCGTATCAGCCCGAAATTCTATCGTCCTGCCGAAGTGGAACTGCTGATTGGCGATCCGGCCAAGGCGCGCCGCGTATTGGGCTGGGAAGCGACGACGACGCTGGAACAGTTGACGGCCATGATGGTGGAAGCGGACCTGCGTCGCAACAAAGCAGGCTTTTCCTTCTAATATGAGCACAAGCACAGGGCAGGCGCAGCCGGCACAAAGTGGAGCGGGCAAGCGGGCCCTGGTGACGGGCGTCAATGGCTTCACCGGCGTGTACGTCGTTCAGGAACTGCAGAGCGCGGGCTATCGGGTTTTCGGCATGCTGCACGCCGGTCAGATTGTCGAAACGGATCAATTCGCTGTGGATCTGTGCGACGCCGCCGCCGTCAAGGCCGTGGTGGACCAGGTCAAGCCCGACGTCGTCGTTCACCTGGCCGCCATTTCCTTTGTCGCCCATGCCGATGTCGACGTCATTTATCAGGTCAACATCGGCGGCACGCGCAATCTGCTCGCCGCGTTGGCGGCAGCGGAGCACCGCTGCAGCAAGGTGTTGCTGGCTTCCTCGGCCAATATTTATGGCAATGCCGATGTCGCGCTGATCAGCGAAACGCAGCCGGCAGCGCCCGCCAACGATTACGCCGTCTCCAAGCTGGCCATGGAATACATGGCGCGCCTGTGGATGGATCGCCTCCCCATCGTGATCGTGCGGCCGTTTAATTACACGGGCCGGGGCCAGGATGAACGCTTCCTCCTGCCCAAGATGGTGGCGCACTTCCGCCGCCGCTCACCGACAATCGAGCTGGGCCAACTGGCCATCGCGCGCGATTTCTCGGACGTGCGCACCGTCGCCAGCTGTTATCGCCGCCTGCTCGAGTCCGGGCAGCCGGGTGAGGCCTACAATATCTGTTCCAGCACCTCGGTCTCGCTGCAGGCCGCACTCGACATGCTGGCCGAGATCGCCGGCTACCGTATCGAAGTGCGGGTCAATCCCGCCTTTGTGCGCGCCAACGATGTGCTCAGTCTGGCTGGCAGCAACGCCAAGCTGAGCCAGGCAATTGGTCCCATCGAATCCGTGCCCCTTGCCGCTACCCTGCGCTGGATGTACGAGGCGTGAGCCTCCTGCGCGTCGGTTTGGGCACCACCATGATCGAGCCCCGTTTAAATGGCGGGCGGCTCGATGGCATCGGGGTGTACACGGAGGCGCTGCGCGGCCATCTGCCGGAAGCTGGCTGCGTCGTCTCTTCGTTTTCCTATCCCCGCTGGGGCGCCGATCCGGCCGATATCACGGTGGGGCACAGCCTGCCGCAATCGTTCCAGGCAGCGACCTTGCGCGACCTCTTGACGCCCGCGGTGCACCGCATGCACATGCCGGTCGATATTTTTCACAGCCCGGACTACCGCCTGGCCCGCATGGATTGCCCGCAGGTGGCCACCCTGCACGATGCCTTGCCGATCAGTCATCCGGAGTGGTGCAGTCCGCGCCTGCGCCGGGTCAAAAATTATTTGCAGCGCATTGCGGCCAAAAAGGCCGATCACGTCATCGCCGTCTCGCATTTTGCCGTTGACGAGCTTGTGTCCTGCTTCGGCGCGGACCCGCAGCGCATCAGTGTGGTGCTCAATGGCATTGACGAGGCCTGGCTCACGGCGCCGGATCCCGCCGCCGTGCGCCAGACCCTGGCTGCCCACGATTTGCGCGACGGCTATTATTTATTTGTCGGCACCCTGCAGCCGCGCAAGAATGTCGACCGCGTGATCGATGCCTGGGAACAGTTGCCTGCGAACGTGAAAAGCCAGCGCCAACTGGTGGTCGTGGGCGCACCCGGCTGGCGCGCCGATGCGACCGGCCGCCGGCTCGACGCGGCGCGCGAGCGCGGCGATGGCATCGTCTGGCTGCGTGAGCTGACCGACAGCAAGGCCTTGCGCCACCTTTACGCGGGCGCCGGGGTGTTCGTGTTTCCCTCACTCTACGAGGGCTTTGGCCTGCCCGTGATCGAAGCCATGGGCGCTGGCGTGCCGGTGGTGACATCGAACACCAGTTCCCTGCCTGAGGTGAGCGGCGGCGCGGCGCTCGAAGTCGATCCGCTCGACGTGGGCGCCATCGCCACTGCCATGCGCGCCTTGGCGGATGAACCTGCCTTGCGCGCCCACTGTATTGCTGCCGGGCTGGCGCGCGCCGCCGCCCTGACCTGGCGCGACACTGCGCGCCAGACTGCCGCTGTCTACCGCGACGTCCTTTCACATTGACGCCGGCAACGCTATTTCAAGATCGAATTCCCCATGCGTATCCTCCATTTTTACAAAGATTATTTTCCCGATTCGATGGGCGGGGTCGAGCAGGTAATTCGCCAGATTTGTGTGGGCACCGGCCGGATCGGCGCCCAAAGTGAAGTGCTCACCCTCACCGCCAGCAACGATCTGGCGCCCATCGAGTTCGAAGGCCACACTATCCACCGGGTGCACCGTGACCTGAACATCGCTTCCACCGGCATCGCGCTGTCGGCGTTTGGTGAACTGCGCCGCCGCGCCGCCGAAGCGGACGTGGTGCACTACCATTTTCCCTGGCCCTTCATGGACCTGGCGCACTTTGCGTCCGGCATCGACAAGCCGACGGTGGTCACTTATCACTCGGATATCGTGCGCCAGAAGGCCCTGCTGAAACTGTACACCCCCTTGAAGCGCAAGTTCCTCAAGAGCGTGGACACCATCGTCGCCACCTCGCCCAATTACATGGAAACCTCGTCGGTGCTCAACCGCTACCGCGACAAGACCCGCACTATCACCTATGGTCTGGACAAGTCGATCTATCCCGTGCCCACCCAGGCGCTGCTCGACAAATGGCGCGCCATCGTGGGCGACAAGTTTTTCCTGTTTGTCGGCGTGCTGCGATATTACAAGGGCTTGCATATCCTGCTCGATGCAGTAGCCGACCTGGACTACCCGGTCGTCATCGTCGGCGCCGGCCCGATCGAGGCCGAACTGAAGGCGCACGCCCTGCGGCTGGGCCTGACCCACGTGCTCTTCCTCGGTTTCCTCGACGACGCGGACAAGGTGGCGCTGCTGACCCTGAGTTACGCGATGGTGTTTCCTTCGCACCTGCGCTCGGAAGCGTTCGGTATTTCCCTGCTGGAAGGCGCCATGTACGGTAAACCCATGATCTCGAGCGAGATCGGCACGGGCACCTCCTACATCAACATCCACGACGAAACGGGATTGGTGGTGCCGCCCAGCGACGCACAGGCGTTCCGCCAGGCCATGGTGACCCTGTGGAACAACCCCACCATGGCCAGCGTGATGGGCGTCAAAGCGGCCGAACGTTACCGCAAGCTGTTCACGGCCGAGCGCATGGCCAGCAACTACATGGCCCTGTACCAGGAGCTTGCTGGCAAACGCGCCAATGCCTCCTTGCCACGGCAGGGCGCCGCGCTGTAATCCGGGCGGCCGGCCTGCCGCCTTGATTGCTTCCGCTGCTGCAATACTGCTATGCTTGGCAAGGTGCGGACACCGGTCCGCCGCCGAATGGGGATCGACAATGGGGTGGATCAAGGCTCTGCTTGCTGTGTGCCTCGCCGGCGCCGCCTCTGCGGCGGCGAGTACGGCTGCTGCCGCGGCCATGACCGCCGCCAGCGCCGCGCCAGCGCAGCCCCGTCTGCACCTGATGACGGAATCGACACCGCCCGTCAGCATGGTCGAAGGGAAGCACATCATCGGCAGCGGCACCGAAAAAGTGGAGGAAATCATGTCCCGGACGGGCATTTCCTACACCCTCGATCTGCTGCCCTGGAAACGCGCCTACACCACCCTGCAGCAACGGCCCGACGCCTGTCTCTTTTCCACCACGCGCACGCCGGAACGCGAGCCGCTGTTTCACTGGGTGGGCCCGACCGACGAGGCCGACTGGGTGCTGCTGGGGCGAAGCGACCGCAGCTACAACCTGCACGTGCTGGAAGATGCGCGCTCGCTGCGCATCGGCACCTATCACGGCGATGCCCGCGACGCCTACCTGCGCGAGCGTGGCTTCAAGGTCGATTCGGCGCCGAACGATTTGCTGAACCCGGAAAAACTTATGCTTGACCGCATTGATGTATGGGCGGCCAGCTTCAAGCGCGGCACCTTCGGCTTGAAACGGGCCGACTGGGCCGAGCGCATCGTGCCGGTATTCACGTTTAACAAGGTGGGCGTCTATCTGGCCTGCAACCGCAGCGTTCCCGAGGCCTTGGTTGCGCGGATGAATGCGGCGCTGGAAGCCATGAACCGCGACGGCACCACCCGCCGCATCGACCTCAAATACGAGAAATGGCTGGACGCCCAGCCCAAGCCATGAGCACCGCGCCGTGAAGTTCATCGACGCCGCCGCCACCCGCGGCGCCTTGCCCTTTGACCGTTTGATTGCAGCGCTGCACGCGATGTTTGCAGCCGGCTGCAGCGTGCCGGCCCGCCACGTCCATCAGCTCGGCGGCACGGACGGCCCGACCGGCACCGTCCTGATCATGCCGGCCTGGCAGGAGCGCTATCTCGGCATCAAGACCGTCAACATTTTCCCGGCCAATGCCGCGCGTGGCCTGCCGGGCCTGTTTTCAACCTACCTGCTGTACGACGCCGCCACCGGCATGCCGCTGGCCCAGATCGACGGCAATGAAATCACCACCCGCCGCACCGCAGCCGCCTCCGCCCTGGCGGCTCGCTTCCTGGCCCGTGCCGATGCTCGAAAACTGTTGATCGTGGGATCGGGCAGGGTGGCAGCCGCCCTCGCTGACGCCTATCGCGCCGTATTGCCGATTGAAGAGGTAGCCGTGTGGAGCCGCAACCCGGCCAGCGCTGCCGCGCTCGTGACACAACTGCGCCACGACGGCATCCCGGCCCAGGCGTGGCCCGACCTCGAAGCCGCCACGCGCCAGGCCGACATCGTCAGCTGCGCCACACTCTCGACTGCCCCCCTGATCCGCGGCGCCTGGCTCGCCCCCGGCAGCCACCTCGACCTGATCGGCGGTTTTACGCCCCAGATGATCGAAGCCGACGACGATTGTTTTAGAGATGCCCGCATTGTCATCGACACCGACGAAGCCCTGCAGAAAGCCGGCGACCTGCTGGGCCCGATGGCGCGCGGCGTGTTCGGACCAAGCGACATCGACGCCACCCTCGCTTCCCTGTGCCGCGGGCAGTCACCTGGCCGGCGCGACCCCGCCGAACGCACCGTCTTCAAATCCGTAGGCACGGCGTTGGAAGACCTGGCGGCCGCGATGCTGGTGATGGAAACGATGGCGCCCGGCCCGGCTGCGGATCCGTCCTAAAGCTTCAGGCAACAAAAAACCCGCCGGGCCGGAAGGCTGAGCCGGTCGATCGTCAAACATTGCGTTGAAGGCTGGTGCCCAGAGCCGGAATCGAACCGGCACGCCGCGAAGCGGCAGATTTTGAGTCTGCTGTGTCTACCAGTTCCACCATCCGGGCAGCATTACAGCACGTCAAACGCAAGCCACGCATTATAGACGAGACACGCGCAGAAAACGAGGGTTTGTTTTATTGGCCGGGGCGCTTGCATGCGCGCTAAGCGCCCAGGCGCTGCTGCAGGCGGCGCAGGGCAGGCATGGGGCCGGTGATGCTGACGGCGTGCTCTTGCAGGCGCAGGGTGACGGTGCTGTCCTTCCAGCGGAACAGGCGCGCGGGGCGCTGGTAGCTACGGCTGCGCCCGTCAAGGCTGTCGGTGGCGGCGTAACCCATCTCGCGCAGGGTGACGTCGAGCGTTTTGAGGAAGTGGGCGGCGTCGAAGCGGGTGACGACGTCGAACTGGCCCGGCAGGGCGGCGACCAGGGGCAGGCTGCCGCCCAGCAGCACGGGGGCGACGATCCACATGGCGGGCGCGCCGGGATCGAGCGCCATCAGGACGATGACGATGGCGACCAGGCCGACGGACAGGGTCAGCGCCAGCGCCGCCAGTTCGCGCCAGGATTGCACTGGACTGGCCAGGCGATACGACTGCTGCGCGCGGACGACTTGCGACAGAGATACGCTTTTCATGGTGCGCCCCTTTGGAAGAATGCTGCGAAGTCACCATTCTCGACGTCAAGACGCGGGAGGGTTTGAGAATTCGCAAGCAAGCGCATCGATGTGCCGGGGCTGGCGATGGGCGGCGCATGCCGGTATGCTGGCGACATGATCAATCTGGAAAGAAAATCATGCGCAAAACCGCCCTTACCCTAGGCTACACCGCGGGCATACTGGTCCTGCTGAGCGCCGCGGCGCACATGCTGTTGGGCTGGTCCGGAATGCGCACGGAACTGGGCAAGGCCGGGGCGCCGGCCGAACTGATCGACGGCGTGCAGATGGGCTGGCAGTTCGGCGGCGTCGCCATGATCGTGTTTGCCGCCATCATCTTCGCCGCATTCCAGGCTTACCGGCGCGGCCAGCCCCTGCAGGCGCTGCCGCTCCAGGCCATCGGTCTTGGCTACGTCCTATATGGTCTGGCGCAATGGCTGTTCGCCGGCAGCGGACCGTTTGCGCTGGTTTTTATTTTGCCTGGCGGACTGCTGCTGACGGCAGCAAGGCTGGCAGCAGCTCGCCGGACTGGCCACCCACCCGCCGATACAGCCTGAAGCGCTCGTCACGGTCGATGGCGCGGCGGCCTTCCCACAGGGGCGCCCACTGGCGGCCGCGGAATGCTTGCTGGATTTCGCGGTCATCCATCAGGTGCACGCTGTCCTGCAGCAGCAGCAACTCGCACTGCTGGTGTTGCAGGCCGGCGAACTCGAGGCCGCCGAAATAGGCAAACGAGGCGCGCTGGGCGGGCGATACATTAGTGATGATGCAGCCGCCACCAGCGGGCAGGTGGGCCGCGATCTGCTGGGCCACGCTGCGGTAGCTCTTGCCATAGTTCAGCGAAGGCAGCATCAGGGTCATCAGCAGCACCCAGAACAGGATCAGGCCGCCGGAGGACAGCACCACGGCGCGCCACAGCACGGCAGGATGGCGCGAGATGCGCCAGTGCACCAGGAAAAACCAGCCGATCGTGGCGGCCGCCGCCACGATAAAGGCGACGGCGCCGAACTCCGGATGGAAATCAGGCAGCAGGCGGGCGGCGTTGCGGGCGAACTGGGCTGGCCAGCCGGTCATTGTGCCGAGCCAGAACATCCACACCCCGATGGCGATCATGGTCAATACCATCACCGAGAACCAGTCGATGGCATTGATGGCGCCCCGTTTCATGGCCGGCAGGCCGAACGCGGCCATGATGGACAGGGGAGCGAGCAGCTTCAACAGGTCGCCATTTTCGGGCGCCGGATCGCACAGGATCAGCAGGGACAGCGCGCCGACAAAGCTGAGCGGCACCACGATGTGCAGCAGGTGATGCTGGCGGCGCCAGGCATAAATGGCCCACAGGGCAAACGGCCAAGCCGGCCAGAAGAACCACATGCCGACCCGCGCGAGAAACTTGAAGGAATGCCAGTTCGGCAGGCCGATCTGGCTCAGGTTCCAATCCAGCCAGCCCGCCACGGGCGAAACGCCGTAGGGCTGCAACAGGGTGGCGGGAACAATCCAGATCAGGGTCAGCAGCAGGGCGGTCAGGCTGGCCGTGGCCAGGTCGCGCAAGGTCGACGCGGCGGAAATATTCAGGAAGCGGGTGCACAGGAACAGGGCCAGCAGCAGCACCAGGGGCGGCAGCCAGCCGCGGGTGAGGATCAGGCCGCCCAAGGCCACGCCGACCAGCACGGCGTTGCGGGCGCTGGCGCTCTCGACATAGCGGGTGGCGCGGTAGACGAAGAAGGCCAGCAGCGAGCCCTGCAGGGTCACGGCCAGGGTTTCGTGGCTATGTAACAACAGACCAAGACAGCCCAGGTAGATCAGCAGGGCCGTGTCGGCCAGGGTGCGGCCGTAGTCGTTCGGCTCAGGCTGGCCGCCGAAGGCCAGCCGCAGGGGCTGCGCATCGCTGCGCCGGCCCAGGTGGAAGGCGGCGTACCAGACCGACAGGGCGCCGGTGACGAAAATGCCGATGGTGGAGACGCGCGCGGCCATCACGTCGCCCAGCAGCCAGCCGAACAGCTTGATGCAGAGGGCGCCCAGCCAGAACGACAGTGGGCCTTCGTCCGGCACGGCAAGACCGGCAATATTGGGCAGCAGCCAGTCGTTCAGGCCGCCGTGCGCCATGGTCCACATGATGCCGAAGCTGGCGGCGTCATCCTTCCACGGGTCGCGCCCGATCAGGCCCGGCAGGATGTACAACAGGCCCAGGGCGAACACGGCCCAGCGGGGCAGGGCAAGGGTGGCGGCGGCGGGGAGACGGACTGGCTTCATCGGCAAGGTAATAGCGGGCACAGCCCAGAATTCTGATAGTGCGTAGTATCCGCGAAAAAAAAGCAGCCGTAGCTGCTTTTTTCACGGACGGGCAAGAACTTAGCCGTTGGCGACGGCGGTCTTCGAACCGACAGCGCCGAATTTCTGGCGGAATTTCTCGACGCGGCCAGCCGTGTCGACGATCTTGTGCTTGCCGGTGTAGAAAGGGTGGGACTCAGCCGACACCTCGATCTTGACGAGTGGGTACTCTTTGCCTTCGTGTTCGATTTTTTCGCGGGTCTGGATGGTCGAGCGCGAAACGAATTTGAAGTCGCAGGAGACGTCGTGGAACACAACATCGCGGTAATCTGGGTGGATATCTTTACGCATGGTCAAGCCTCATTAAGTTTGGTAGCCAAACAGCACTTCGTCGATCGTCTTGCCTCGTGACCCGATTGCCGCTCACTTGCCAGGGGTGGAATATTGCAACCCGCGATTATACAAGCATTTTGCTGGCCCGGCTACCGCAATAAAAAAGGACGCCCAAGCGTCCTTTTTGATGACTAAACGGAGATCATCCTCCCCGTCGCATCAGATCAAAGAATTCATTGTTATTCTTCGTCGCCTTCATCTTGTCGAGGATAAACTCCATCGCCTCGATCTCGTCCATCGAGTAGAGCAGCTTGCGCAGGATCCAGATTTTCTGCAGCTGGTCGGGTTTGATCAGCAGTTCTTCGCGGCGGGTGCCCGATTTGTTCAGGTTGATTGCTGGATAGACGCGCTTTTCAGCCAGGCGGCGCTCCAGGTGCACTTCCATGTTGCCGGTGCCCTTGAATTCCTCGAAGATCACGTCGTCCATGCGCGAACCGGTTTCGATCAGGGCGGTGGCGATGATGGTCAGCGAGCCGCCTTCCTCGATATTGCGCGCCGCGCCGAAGAAGCGCTTGGGGCGCTGCAGGGCGTTGGCGTCGACACCACCGGTGAGAACCTTGCCGGAGGCAGGGATCACCGTGTTGTAGGCGCGGGCCAGGCGGGTGATCGAGTCAAGCAGGATGATCACATCCTTTTTCATTTCAACCAGGCGCTTGGCCTTTTCCATGACCATCTCGGCAACCTGCACGTGGCGGGTGGCCGGTTCATCAAACGTGGAGGCGACGACTTCGCCGCGCACCGAGCGTTGCATTTCCGTCACTTCTTCCGGGCGCTCGTCGATCAGCAGGACGATCAGGGTGCAGTCAGGATGGTTCGCGGTGATCGCGTGCGCCATGTGCTGCAGGATGACCGATTTGCCGGACTTGGGCGAGGCCACCAGCAGGCCGCGCTGGCCCTTGCCGATGGGGGCGATCAGATCGATGATGCGGCCGGTGATGTTTTCCTGACCCATCATTTCGCGCTCGAGGCGCAGCGGCTCGTTCGGGTGCAGCGGGGTCAGGTTTTCAAACAGGATGCGGTGTTTCGACATCTCCGGCGACTCGCCGTTGACCTTGTCGACTTTCACCAGTGCAAAGTAGCGCTCGCCGTCTTTCGGGGTGCGCACTTCGCCTTCAATGGAGTCACCCGTGTGCAGATTGAAACGGCGGATCTGCGAGGGCGAGATATAGATGTCGTCGGTCGACGCCATGTAGCTGGCGTCGGGCGAGCGCAGGAAGCCGAAGCCGTCAGGCAACACTTCGAGGGCGCCATCGCCAAAAATTTGTTCACCGGACTTCGCACGCTTCTTCAGGATCGCGAACATCAGTTCCTGTTTGCGCAAGCGGGCGGCGTTGTCGATGTCGAGGCCAATTGCCATCTCGAGTAGCGCCGAGACGTGCATTGCCTTCAGTTCAGATAAGTGCATGTGTTGAGTCCCGTGACGGGAAAGTAAGGTAGGGGAGGGGACAACGTGGGTTCATCAATGGGAAAGCAGGCGAGTGCGCCACTTCCGTCCAAATAGATTCCGGCGCGGGCGCGCCGGAATCGCTCATCATATCAGATGTTACTGTCGATGAAAGAGGTCAATTGGCCTTTGGCGAGCGCGCCGACCTTTTGTGCAGCAACGACGCCATTCTTGAACAGAATCAGGGTCGGGATGCCACGGATACCGAATTTGGCAGGAGTGGCCTGGTTGGCGTCCACATCCATCTTGGCGATGAGCAGCTTGCCATCGTATTCCTTGGCGACTTCTTCCAGGATCGGGGCGATCGCCTTGCAGGGGCCGCACCATTCTGCCCAGAAGTCGACCAGCACAGGACGCTCGGACTTGAGCACGTCGGCTTCGAAGGATGCATCGCTGATGTGTTTGATATTTTCGCTCATGTGTGTTTCCTCAATCGAGGGTAGGGATAAGTTATATGCCTGGCGGCAGGCCGTCAGCTTCCGTGTTGCATTGCTTAGATGGCGACCAACATCGCAATATCAATAAGCAAGGGAGAAGAAAGAGGGCTGCAGGCGGGGTGCTGATGGAAATAATAACCGATTTTTTAATTCAGGGGCACAGGGCGGCGCAAAAGTTGAAGTTTTGCAATCAATCAGGCGACCTGGCCCGTGTATTGATACAGCGCGCCCGGATGCCACATCGTCACCACCGACGCCACCTGCCCGCCCGAGGTGGTGCGCCGCTTGAGCACCAGGCAACTGGCGCCCGGCGCGATATCGAGCATGTGCGCCACGTCGCGCGGGGCTTCCAGCGCCTCGATGCTGTAAGTGGCGCCTTGCAGGGGCGCCGCCGCCATCAGGTGTTCATTGGGCGTGATGACGCTGAAATCCTGCTCCAGGTAGGCCGGCGCGCTGGCCGGGTTGACCCAGCGGTCTTCGACCTGGATGGCAATGCCGTTTTCGACATGCACGATCACCGAGTGAAACAGCAGGCTGGCGGCGGGCAGGTCGAACTGCTGCGCCAGCGCTTCGCTGGCCTGTTGCGTCTCGAGCAGGTGTACGCGGCTGGCGTGGGCATGGCCGCGGGCACGGATTTCATCGGCGATGCTGCGGATTTCCACCAGGGTCGCCTGGTATTTTTTGGGCGCGACGAAGGTGCCCGAGCCCTGGCGGCGCGTCAGCACCTGCTCGGCCGTCAGTTCGCGCACGGCGCGGTTGACGGTCATGCGCGAGACGCCGAACTGGCGCACCAGCGCCTGTTCCGACGGCACGACATCGCCTTCCTTCCAGCGTCCGGCGGCGATCTCGGCGACCAGGTAGTCCTTGATGCGCTGAAAAATGGGCACGCTCTCTTGCGCGATCTGGTGATCCACACTACTCTCCGATGGGCAGGCCGGCCGCGCCGGGATACGTGTCGATTCTAGCACCTTGATCAGCCACCTCAATTCAAAAGCAAGACCCCGGATGATTTCGGCGCCGCCAGGCCGCACCATGACGCTTCCCTATATATATCAGTCAACGAGGCGCAGCATGGACCGGCCACTGAAGCACAGCATGATGACAACACCTGAACCTTTTGACGATGCCGCCCGCTGGGAGGCCGTGCAGCGCCGCGACGCCGCCTTTGACGAGCGTTTCTGGTATTCGGTCAGCAGCACGGGCGTATTCTGCCGGCCCTCCTGCGGCGCCCGTCCCGCGCTGCGCAAGAACGTCGCCTTCCACGACAGCGTCGATGCGGCCCTGGCGGCGGGATTCCGGCCCTGCCTGCGCTGCCGGCCCGACCTGCCGCCGCTGGCCGAACGCCATGCCAGCGCCGTCGCCGCGGCCTGCCGGCTGATCGAGGCGAGCGAAGACATACCCGACCTCGATGCGCTGGCCACCAGCGCCGGCATGAGCCGCTTCCATTTTCACCGCGTTTTCAAGGCGCACACGGGCATCACCCCCAAGGCCTACGGCGCCGCCGCGCGCACCCGGCGCGTGCAGGCAGCGCTCGGCCAGGGCGGCAGCGTCACCGATGCCATTTACGCGGCCGGCTACCAGTCCAGCGCACCGTTTTATGCAGGCGCTGATGGGGCGCTGGGCATGCGCCCGGCCGCTTTCCGCGCCGGCGGCAGCGGCGCCATCATCCACTTTGCCATCGGCGCCTGCTCGCTCGGCGCCATCCTGGTCGCGGCAACGGACATCGGCATCTGCGCCATCCTGATTGGCGATGACCCGGAACTGCTGGCGCGCGATCTGCAGGACCGCTTCCCCCGCGCCGAACTGCGCGGCGCCGACGCTGCATTCGAGGCCACCGTCGCCATCGTGGTCGGCCTGGTCGAGCGGCCATCGCTGGGGCTGGACCTGCCGCTGGACGTGCGCGGCACCGCGTTTCAGCAGCGCGTGTGGCAGGCCCTGCGCGCCATTCCCGCCGGCGAGACGGTCAGCTACGCCGTGCTGGCCGAGCGCCTGGGCGTGACGGGCGGCGCGCGCGCCATCGCCGGCGCCTGCGCCGCCAACCCGGTGGCCGTCGCGATTCCCTGCCACCGCGTGGTGCGGCTCGATGGCAGCCTGTCCGGCTACCGCTGGGGCGTCGAGCGCAAGGCTGCCTTGCTGCAGCGCGAAGCGGCGCAGGCCAAGGACCCAGCTTGAAAGCGCTGACGCAGATCGACTGGCCGGACCTGGCGGCGCAACTGGACACCCACGGCTGCGCCATCATCCCGGGCCTGCTCGATGCCGACGAATGCGCCGCGCTGGCGGCCAGCTACGCCGACAGCCAGCGCTTCAGAAGCCGCGTCGTGATGGAGCGCCACGGTTTCGGCAAGGGCGAATACCAGTACTTCAGTTACCCGCTGCCGGATCTGGTGGCGAGCCTGCGCCATGGTCTGTATCCGTCGCTGGCGGCGATCGCCAACCGCTGGCACGGGGCGCTTGACATCGACACCCGCTTCCCGGCCGATCACGCCGCGTTTCTGGCGCGCTGCCACGCAGCCGGCCAGTTGCGCCCCACGCCCCTGCTGCTGCAATACCAGGCGGGCGATTACAACTGCCTGCACCAGGATTTATATGGTGAACACGTGTTCCCCCTGCAGGCCGCGGTGCTGCTGTCGCAACCCGGGCGCGATTTCACGGGCGGCGAATTTGTCCTCACCGAGCAGCGCCCGCGCATGCAGTCGCGCGCCGAAGTGGTGCCGCTGGGGCAGGGCGATTGCGTCATCTTCCCCGTCAATCTGCGTCCCGTGAACGGGGTGCGCGGGCCCTACCGGGTGGCGATGCGCCATGGCGTGAGCCGCCTGCGCAGCGGCCGGCGCCACACCCTGGGGGTGATCTTCCACGACGCCACGTAGGTCGTACAGGAACGCGGCTGACTCGGGTTACACTAGGTGTTTGCGCCCCCGCGCCGCCACCTGGAGATGATTCGATGCGCCTGTCTCACCTGTTCGTCCTTGCCCCTTTTGCCCTCGCCAGCGCGGCCCATGCCGCCACCGTGATCGACCGCGCCAACGGTTATACCCTCAACAGCAAGAATGAACTGGTGCGCTTTGCCTCGCTCGCCTTTGACGACGCTGGCCGCATCATCTCCATCGGCAGCGCCGAGCAGGTCGCAGCGAAAGCGCCGGGCGCGCGCCACATCGACCTGCAGGGCCAGACCGTGCTGCCCGGCCTGATCGACGCCCACGGCCACGTGTTCGGCCTGGGCGACATGCTGACCCAGCTCGATTTGAGCAGCACCACCAGCCTGGCCGACGCGTTGAAGGTGACGGCCGTGTATGCGCGCGCCAATCCCGAGACGGCGGGCAGCGCCTGGCTGCGCGGGCGCGGCTGGAACCAGGAAGTGTGGAAGCTGGGACGTTTTCCGACCGCGGCCGAACTGGACGCCGTCGTGCCGGGCCGCCCCGTGTGGTTCGAGCGGGTCGACGGCCATGCGGGATGGGCCAACAGCGCCGCCCTGAAGCTGGCCGGGATTACGGACACAACCCCTGATCCGGTGGGCGGCAAGATCATCCGCGATCCAAAGGGGAAAGCGACCGGCATCCTGGTCGACGCGGCCAAGGAGCTGGTTGAAAAAGTGCTGCCGCAGCAAAGCGAGGCGCAGGCGCGCCAGTCGCTCGATAAGGCGCTGGCCGAAATCGCCCGGGTTGGCCTGACGACCGTGCACGACGCCGGCATTCCCATCCCCGCCGATGCGCTCTACCGCGACTACGCCGATCACGGCAAGCTGACCGCCCGGATCTACGCCATGATCGGCGGCACCGAGCACGATTTCGACGTCCTTGCCGCCAAGGGACCGCTGCGCAACTACGCCAACGACATGTACGCGCTGCGCGCCGTCAAGCTGTATTCGGACGGCGCCCTGGGCAGCCGCGGCGCCGCCCTGATCGCCCCTTACAGCGACGAGCCGACCTCGCACGGCCTGCTGTTCAAGACCGATGTCCAGATGCGCGCCATGATGGAAAAGGCGATGAAGAAGGGCTACCAGGTCAATGTGCACGCCATCGGCGACGCCGGCAACCGCCAGATCCTCGACGGCTACGAAGAACTGGTCGGCAAAACGGCGACCAGCGGCCTGCGTCACCGCATCGAGCACGCCCAGGTGGTGGCCTTGACGGACATCCCCCGTTTTCGCACCATCGGCGTGATCCCGTCGATGCAGCCGACCCACGCCACCTCCGACATGAACATGGCCGAGCAGCGCGTCGGGACGGAGCGCATCAAGGGCGCCTACGCCTGGCGCACCTTCCTGAAACAGGGTTCGCGCATCGCCTGCGGCTCCGACTTCCCCGTGGAAGCGCCCAACCCCTTCTATGGCATCCACGCCGCCGTCACCCGCCAGAACGCCGCCAGCATGCCGGCAGCGGGCTGGCACAAGGAACAGGCCATGACCTTGCAGGAAGCCTTCAAATGCTTCACGCTGGACGCCGCCTTTGCCGGCCACGAGGAAAACCAGGTGGGTTCGCTCGAAGTGGGCAAGTACGCCGATTTTATTGTGATCGACCGCGACATGTTCACCATCGCCCCCGCCGACATCCGCAATATCGGCGTGCGCCAGACCTGGGTGGCCGGTAAACAGGTCTTCCTGAAAAAGTAAGCGCCATGCTCGATTTCGATCCTGCCCTGCTGGGGCGCATGTCCCTGACCGGGGCCGAACTGCAGGCAGCGCCCGTCAACGCCCCCTTGGCGCCGGGCCGCCACCATCTGGGCTTGTCGGGCGAGCGCGATGCGGTGCTGTACGTGCCGCCTGGCTTGGCGCCGGATACGCCTGTGCCCCTCTTCGTTTTTTTCCATGGAGCCGGCGGCTTTCCCGAAAAAGTCCTGCCTTTTATTGAAGAACACGCGGACCGGGGCGGCTTTCTGGTGCTGGCGCCCCATTCGACCTTCGCCACCTGGGACATCGTCATTGGCGGCCACGGACCCGACCTGCAGCGGCTGCAGCAGGCCCTCAAAAAAGTCGCGGCGCATTTTTCGCTCGACCTGGCGCACCTGGCGTTTGCCGGCTTTTCCGATGGCGCCAGTTACGCCCTGTCCACCGGCATCACCAACGGCGACATCGCCAGCCACGTCATCGCATTCTCCGGCGGCTTCATGAATGTGTTCAGCCAGGCCGGCACACCGCGCGTGTTCATCGCCCATGGCCTGATCGACGAGCAACTGCCGATCGCCACCAGCGGGCGGGCCAACGCGGTCAGCCTGCAGAACGCCGGCTACGACGTCCAGTACGTCGAGTTCAACGGCCTGCACATCATTTCTCCGCCCATCGTGGCAATGGCGGTGACGTTTTACCTGGGGTCGTCCTAACATTTTTTCGAGGCAGTCATGGATTTCGAAATTCCCGAGTCGCTCGTTCAAACCCTGCTTGGCGCCATCGAGGCCAGTTCTCCCCTGGCGCTGCGCCTGAATGAATTCGGCGCCTGCCACGGCAGCGTGATGGTGCCGGCCAAGTTGTTCGATTCGCACTCGCTGAACACCCTGTATTCGCTCAGTAAAACCAATAACGAGCGCTCGCTGATGTTCCAGATGCTCGCCCTCGACAATATCTACAACGCGCCCCAGGCCCGCACCATTCCCGCCCTCGACAAGCTGGTGCCGGGACTGGTGGCCTACCTGACGCGCGACGCCATCGACGGCTGGCTGTACCGCCGCAACAAGGACGGCACCCTGCTGCCCTGGCTGGTGCAGCGCCTGCGCTACGTCGAGCCCGACCAGGGTCGCCCCTATGTGGTGGTGGACCTGCTGGCCAACACCATGGCATCGGCCAATTCGGAGAGACAGGATCCCCAGCAGCGCCGCTCGGGCATGACCATGGCGCTCGTCATCAACCGCCACGACATCGTCAACCGCACCATCCCGGAGCTGCTGGCCGAATTCGGCTTTTACAAGGAATGCGCCGAATTCAAGCGCGAATACGAAGGCCACGCCCAGCTGTTTTTAAAATACCAGCCCCGATACGGCGCCCAGTTTGTGGCGTCGACCGCCTGCTTCATCGTCGAGGACAAGGTGGGCGCCTCGCCCGAGCTGACCCGCATCGTCGACGCGGGCGGCGCCAAGTGCATCAATGATGAAGAAACCCTCGAGCGCCGGTTCGACACCGTCAGCGACGCCGATTTCTGGCGCGATGCGGGCATCGAGCAGGGCTTCGACCGGATTCCCCTGCACTGTTATGTGCACCTGTTCCACCTCGAATGGCACCGCGCCATCTGGGTCCACGTGCAGCACCTGGCCGAATACCGCTACCGTCCCGCGCTGCGCGACAAGCTGGTGCTGCCGGGCCACCACCGCGACCTGATCGACATCCTCACGTCCAACCGCGACGTCTTTCTGCAGGATTTCGTCGACGGCAAATCGGGCGGCACCACCATCCTGTGCCAGGGCGCGCCGGGTCTCGGTAAAACCCTGACGGCGGAAATCTACGCCGAAGTGGTGGGCAAACCTTTGTACCGGGTGCATTCGGGGCAACTGGGCACGACCGCGGCTTCGGTCGGCGCGACGTTGACGGGAATCCTGCGGCGCGCCATGCGCTGGGACGCCATCATCCTGCTCGACGAAGCGGACGTGTACATCCGCCGCCGCGACAATGACCTCGAACACAATGCCATCGTCGCCGAGTTCCTGCGCACGCTCGAATATTTTAACGGCCTGCTGTTCATGACCACCAACCGCATCGGCGACGTTGACGACGCGATTCTCTCGCGCTGCATCGCCACCATCCATTACGAAACGCCGTCGCGGCCGGACGCGCTGCGCCTGTGGAAGCTGCTGGGCGAGCAGTTCGGCGCGACGCTCGACGATGATCTGATCGAAACGCTCGCCACCGCCTACCCGCAGGCGAGCGGGCGTGACATGAAGGAGCTTTTAAAACTGGCGACGCGCTACTGCAAGGCCAAGGACATCGCCCTGTCGGAAGAAGCGTTCCGCCTGTGCGCCCTGTTCCGCGGCTACGCGTAAGCTGCCATGCGCGTGCGTCCCACCGCGCGCCTGCTCGTCACGGACGGGGAGGGCAGGGTGCTGCTGTTTCAATTCGCCCACCACGGCGGCGCCCTTGATGGGGTGCAGTACTGGGCCACGCCGGGCAGCGGCGTCGAGGCGGGCGAATCGTATGAAACCGCGGCGGCGCGCGAACTGTTCGAGGAGACCGGTTTTACCAGCGCCGTGGGAGAGATTGTGGCGGCGCGCCAGCAGGTATTCAAGGTCGATAGCGGGGAGTTGGTGTGCGATGACGAGCGCTATTATCACGTGCGGGTCGAGGGCGGCCTGCTCAGTCGCGCCGGCTGGACCGACTATGAACGCGCCTGCATGACAGGCTACCGCTGGTGGACGCGCCTTGATCTGGCGCAAACGTCGGAAACGATCTGGCCGCAAGATTTGTCCGGGCTGCTCGCCAGCTTACCGTAGCACAAACAGGTTGACGCTCTTGTATAGACAACCTAGACTGCGCTGTATCCGCCTTTCACAGGAGCTGCCATGTTGTCCGATCCCCGCTTCGATCCCACCCGCACCGTCAGCGCCCCGCGCGGCGCCACCCTGCACTGCAAGAGCTGGCAAACGGAAGCGGCGTATCGCATGTTGCAGAACAATCTCGACGCCGCCGTGGCGGAAAATCCCCAGCACCTGGTCGTCTACGGCGGCATCGGCCGCGCCGCGCGCGACTGGGCCTGTTTCGACCAGATTCTCGCCTCCCTGCGTACGCTGGAAAACGACCAGACCCTGTTGATCCAGTCCGGCAAACCGGTCGGCGTGTTCCAGACCCACGAGGACGCGCCGCGCGTGCTGATCGCGAACTCGAACCTGGTGCCGAAGTGGGCCAACTGGGAGCACTTCAATGAACTCGATCGCAAGGGCCTGTTCATGTATGGCCAGATGACGGCTGGCAGCTGGATTTATATCGGCACCCAGGGCATCGTGCAGGGCACCTACGAGACTTTCGCCGAGGCGGGACGCCAGCATTTCGGCGGCTCCTTGAAGGGCCGCTGGATTTTGACGGCGGGCCTGGGCGGCATGGGCGGCGCGCAGCCGCTGGCGGCAAGCTTTGCCAGCGCCGTCTCGCTCACCATCGAGTGCCAGCAGTCGAGCATTGACTTCCGCCTGCGCACCAAATATCTCGACAAGCAGGCGCGCGATCTGGACGAAGCGCTGGCGCTGGTGGCCGAGCACACGGCCAAGGGCGAGGCGGTTTCCATCGGCCTGCTCGGCAACGCCGCCGAGATCCTGCCCGAACTGGTACGCCGCGTCAAAGCCGGCGCCCCTCCTCCTGACCTGGTGACCGACCAGACCTCGGCCCATGACCTGATCAACGGTTACCTGCCGATCGGCTGGAGCGTGGCCGAATGGAAGGCGGCCCAGCAGGACGCCAGCCAGCATGCGCGCCTGCGCGATGCCGCCGCCGCATCGTGCGCGCAGCACGTGCAGGCCATGCTCGATTTCCACGCGATGGGCGTCAAGGCGGTCGACTACGGCAACAACATCCGCCAGGTGGCGTTTGACGAAGGGGTGAAGGATGCTTTTGCCTTTCCCGGCTTCGTGCCCGCCTACATCCGTCCCCAGTTCTGCGAGGGCAGGGGACCGTTCCGCTGGGTGGCGCTGTCGGGCGACCCGGAAGACATCTATAAAACGGATGCAAAGATCAAGGAGCTGTTCCCCGAACAGGCGCAGGTACATCACTGGCTGGACATGGCGCGCGAGCGCATCGCCTTCCAGGGCCTGCCGGCGCGCATCTGCTGGCTGGGCCTGGGCGAGCGCCACATCGCCGGTCTCGCGTTCAACGAGATGGTCAAGTCGGGTGAACTGAAAGCCCCCATCGTGATCGGCCGCGACCATCTCGACACCGGTTCGGTCGCCAGCCCCAATCGCGAAACGGAAGCCATGCGCGACGGCACCGACGCCGTCTCCGACTGGCCCCTGTTGAATGCCATGCTCAATACCGCGGGCGGCGCCACCTGGGTCTCGCTG
>JBJMVV010000101.1:0-11416 GCA_045810505.1 Massilia sp. | reverse complement strand
TGCGCGAACACCTCCTCACGCCCCTGGCCATCAAGGTCACCCGCGCCGAAATCGTCCAGCACAGCGTCAAGGCCAGCATGGTAGAGCCCGGTTATGGCTACATCCGTGTCGCGCAATTCCAGGAGCCCACCGTGGACGACCTGGTGGCCCGCATCCAGGCCCTGTACCGCCAGTCGCCCGCCATGAAAGGGCTGGTGCTCGATTTGCGCAACGATCCGGGCGGGGTGCTGCAAAGCGCCGTCGGCGTGGCGGCGGCCTTTCTGCCGCGCGACGCCCTGGTGGTGAGCACGAGCGGCCAACTGCCCGAATCGCATCAGAGCCTGCGCGGCCGGCCCGACCATTACATGCTGCGCAGCGAGGGCGACTCCCTGCTCGGCCTGCCGGCTGGCATCAAGGAGGTGCCATTGGTCGTGCTGGTCAACATCGGCTCGGCGTCCGCTTCCGAAATCGTCGCCGGTGCGCTGCAGGACCACAAGCGCGGCATGATCATGGGCAGCCAGACCTTCGGCAAGGGCTCGGTGCAAACCATCCGCACGCTGCCCGGCGATACTGCGGTCAAGCTGACCACCGCGCGCTACTACACCCCGTCCGGCCGCTCGATCCAGGCGCGCGGCATCGTGCCCGATCTGGCCGTCGACGAGACGGCCACAGGCGATGGCATCAACGCCCTGCGCACGCGCGAGGCCGACTTGCTGAAGCATTTAAGCAACACGAGCGGGGACGAGGCCAAGGCCGGCGCTGGTTCCAATGCCGGCGCCGGCGCCACCGTGCGCGATGAAATCGAGGAAGAACTGGCGATCAACGCCAGCGCTGCCGGCAACAAGCCGCTCGACTACGGCAGCAGCAGCGATTTCCAGCTGCGCCAGGCTATCAATTACTTAAAACACCAGCCCGTGCAGCTGGCGGGGCGCCCTGCCCCGCCGCCCCAGGCGAGCATCGCGCCCCGCCCAAAGTAAGCGCGACAATTTCCTGCGCCACCTCCGCCTGTGTAAAATACAGGCATCTTCGCTGCCTGCAGCGCCAGGCCGCCCGGCCAGTCCCCATCAGAAAGCACGACCATGAAGCAAGTTGTCATCAGCGGCACCGGCCTGTACACGCCGCCGTTTTCCATCTCCAACGAAGAACTGGTGACGGCCTTTAACGCCTACGCCGAACGATTCAATCAGGAACACGCCGCGGAGATCGATGCGGGCACGGTGACGGCCATCGAAGGCTCCAGCGCCGCCTTTATCGAAAAAGCCTCGGGCATCAAGGCGCGCTATGTGATGGAAAAAGCAGGCATCCTCGATCCCGCCCACATGACGGCGCGCATTGCCGAGCGTCCTGACGAGGAACTGTCGCTGCAGGCCGAGATCTGCGTGGCCGCCGCCAATGAAGCCCTGGCGCGCGCACAACGCAGCGCCAGCGATATCGACATGGTCTTGGTCGCCAGCAGCAATATGCAGCGGGCCTACCCGGCCATGGCGGTGGAAGTGCAAGACGCGCTGGGCATTGAAGGCTTCGGTTTCGACATGAACGTGGCCTGCTCCTCGGCCACCTTCGGCATCCAGACTGCCATGGCCGCCGTGCAGACGGGACAGGCGCGCGCCGTGCTGGTATTGAATCCTGAAATCACCAGCGGCCACCTGAACTTCCGCGACCGCGACAGCCATTTTATTTTTGGCGACGCCTGCACGGCCATCGTCATCGAAGCGGCCGACACCGCCGTCAGCGAGCACCAGTTCGAGATCCTCGAATCGAAACTCAAGACGGCATTCTCGAACAATATCCGCAACAATTTTGGTTTCATGAACCGCTTCGACGAAGCCGGTGTCGGCAACCCCGATAAGCTGTTCCGTCAGCAGGGCCGCAAGGTGTTCAAGGAAGTCTGCCCCATGGCCGCCGAGATGATCCGCGACACGGTGGCCGCTGCCCACGTCGAACTGCCTGAAGTAAAACGCTACTGGCTGCACCAGGCCAATCTCAACATGAATTTGTTGATCACCAAGATGCTGCTGGGCCGCGACGCCAAGCCGAACGAAGCGCCTGTCATTCTCGACACCTACGCCAATACCTCCTCGGCCGGCTCCATCATCGCCTTTCACAAGTACCAGGACGATTTACCGAAAGGCGCGCTGGGCGTGATTTGCTCGTTTGGCGCTGGTTACTCGATCGGCTGCGTGGTGGTGCGCAGGAAGTAAGCGCCGACAGGGACTAGTGCCGTATTCGCATGCGAATGCCCTATTCCCTGGTTTATAGGTCGCCGATTGTACAAAAAAGCGAAAAGGGGGACTGACACCTTCGGCGCCATTCGTGGCCCGGTCAGTCCCGATGCCAACAGGGGGACTGACGCCGAAGGTGTCATTCGTGGCCCGGTCTGTCCCCTTTTGCTTTTGACTCTACAAGGACGAGGCCAGGAGCGCGCCTTCCTTGATCGCGCGCTTAGCGTCCAGTTCGGCCGCCAGCGCGGCGCCGCCGATCTTGTGGAAGCGTGGCCCGCTTGTCACGCCCTCCGCCGGCATCAATTCGGCCAGGCTATCCTGCCCCGCGCAGATGATGACGTTGTCGACATCGAGCACCTGCTGCTGCCCGCCCACCGTGATGTGCAGGCCCGCGTCGTCGATGCGGTCGTACTGCACGCCCGCCATCATTTTCACGCCGCCCCGCGCCAGCGTCGCCCGGTGCACCCAGCCGCTGGTCTTGCCGAGCGTGGCGCCGGGCCGTGTCGTCTTTCGCTGCATCAGCCAGATCTGGCGCAGGGGCGCGCCGACCTCCGGTTTTGCCAGGCCGCCGGGCCCGGAGACGGTCAGATCGACACCCCACTCGCGCGTCCAGCGTTCCAGCGGCACGGGCAAGACGTCGTGGGCATCGTGCAGCAGATATTCACCGACATCGAAACCAATCCCGCCGGCGCCAATGATGGCGACCTTTTTGCCCACCGGCGCCTTGCGCTCCAGCACATCGAGGTAAGACAGCACTTTCGGATGCCCGATGCCTTCAATGGCAGGCATGCGCACCTTGATGCCGGTAGCGACAATCACGTGATCGAAGTCTTTTAAATCGTCCGCCGCCACCCGGCGGTTCAGCACCACCGTCACGCCCGTCAGCGCCAGCTTGCGCCCAAAATAGCGCAGGGTCTCGGCAAATTCTTCTTTTCCCGGAATTTGCATGGCGATGCGGAACTGCCCGCCAATCGTGGCGCCGCTGTCGAACAGGGTGACCTGGTGGCCGCATTCGGCCGCCACCGTCGCCGCCGACAGGCCAGCGGGACCGGCGCCCACCACCGCCACTTTTTTTGGCTTGATCGTTTTGGTATAAACGATTTCCGTTTCGTGGCAGGCGCGCGGGTTGACCAGGCAGGAGGCGCGCTGGTTGGCAAAAGTGTGATCGAGGCAGGCCTGGTTGCAGCCGATACAGGTGTTGATTTCATCGGCCCGACCGGTGGCCGCCTTGATGACGAAGTCGGGATCGGCCAGGAAGGGGCGCGCCATCGACACCAGGTCGCATTCGCCGGCCGCAATCAGGCGGTCCGCCTCGAAGGGCATATTGATGCGGTTCGAGGCCACCACGGGGATGCTGACCTGCTGGCGCAGCCGGCCCGCCAGAGAAGCAAAGGCGGCGCGCGGCACCGAGGTCACGATGGTCGGAATTCTCGCCTCGTGCCAGCCGTAGCCGCTATTTAAAATCGTCACGCCGGCCGCTTCCAGCGCCTTGGCCACGGTGACGACTTCGTCCCATGTATTGCCGCCGTCGACCAGGTCGAGCAGGGAATGGCGCACCATGATGATGAAATGGGCGCCGACCTTGGCGCGGATGCGTTTGACGATCTCCACCGCCAGGCGCATGCGGTTCTCGATGCTGCCGCCCCAGCGGTCGGTTCGCTTGTTGGTGCGGGCGCACAGGAACTGGTTGAGCAGATAGCCCTCGCTGCCCATGATTTCGACGCCATCGTAGCCGGCCGCCTTGGCCAGGCTGGCGCAGCGGGCGTAGGCGGCGATGGTCTTTTCGATGCCCCGCTCGGACAGGGCGCGCGGTTTAAAAGGAGAAATGGGCGACTTGAGGCTCGAGGCGGACACGACCAGGGGCTGGTAGCCGTAGCGGCCCGCGTGCAGGATCTGCATGACGATCTTGCCGCCTTCTTCGTGCACCGCGCGGGTGACCTTGCGGTGATTGAGCACGTCGCCGGCGAAATTCATGGTGCCGCCAAAGGGCAGCAGCCAGCCTTCCCGGTTGGGGGAAATGCCGCCGGTGACGATCAGCCCGACCCCGCCGCGCGCCCGCTCGCGATAAAACGCGGCCAATTTGCCGTAGTGGTAAAAGCGGTCTTCCAGTCCCGTGTGCATGGAACCCATGATGACGCGGTTGCGCAGGCTGGTGAAACCGAGGTCGAGTGGGGCAAGCAGATGGGGGAAGGTGGCGGTCATGGCTTCCTGGCAAGTTAAAAGGTGGTCGATTTAACCCTGTTTTGCATGGAGCGGGGGCTCTAATCGGTGGCTGGGGCAGCCTGAAGCGCACGATACAGACGGGACTATCGCCACCGTCCTGTCAGCGTGTTACGCTCATTCAATGATGATACGCATCTTACTCGTGCTGTTGCTCTGCTGTACTGCCCAGGTCCGGGCGGAGGAGGACCTCACGCCAGCATCGGCGCCGCAGGTGCTGGAATTGCAGGTCGACCGGATCGATGCCGTCGACGGCGGCAAGATGTACCAGATTGAATCGAGCGGCACGGTGGCGGCATCGCCCGCGTCGGTCTGGCGCATTCTCACCGACTACAACCACATGGCCGACTATGTGCCGGACATGAAGAGCGCCCGCGTGGTGGCGCGCACTGGCGACAAGGTCATCATCGAGCAGCACGGCGCGGCACGCCTGCTGTTTTTCAGCCGCGACATCCGCCTCGTGGTCCAGGTGCACGAACAGGCGCCGAATAAAATCGACGTCAGCCTGGTCGACGGCGACATGAAGGTGTATCGCTGCCACTGGGAGCTGACGCCCGTGACTGCCACTGGCGGCACGCGCATTCTCTACAGCGCCACCATCGAGCCGAAGTTTTATGTGCCGGGCCTGGTCGGAGCCAGCCTGGTGCGCAAGGACATTGCCAAGATGATGAAGGCGGTGCTGGCGCGGCTCGACCGCACCGACTAGGCGCTGGCGCTATTACATTACGCCGCGTAACTGCCGCGTTCCCGAATCTCCGCAAAGTTCTCCAGGCTGCCGATCTTGACGGTCAGCGCGTTCATGCGCGGCTGGGGCGACATGGGACGCCAGGCGAATTGCCATTCTTTCTCATGGGCTTCGGCCTGCGACTTCGTGAACAGCGCGCCCAGCGCGGCGCGGGCGCCGTATTCGACGGCGCCGTCGATGCCGGCCCAGGTCGACAGAACCTTCTGCACGGCGCGGTGCAGGCGTTCACCGAATTCTTCCGTGTTGTGGATCACCAGGCAGGCGCCGTCGGGCGAATACTGGTCGAACATGGCGTTATCCCAATGGGTGGAAAACGGCAGCACCAGGGCGCCGTTGGCGGGGGTGAGGCGAAATTGGCCGTCGCGCAGGGCGGCATCGAGTTCGTCACGGGGCGCGTAGCGGTACAGGGTGGGAGGGCGTTGGTAGTCGTGCATGGTGATTCAATCCGGTCGTAAATAAAACGCTCAGGCGGTGAGCGCGCGGCGGGCGATGTGGGCCAGCCGCAAATGTCTGGAGGCGATAAAAATCTCGCGCAGGAAGAAAACAAAGGCACCGATCAGGCCGAACACGGCCAGCACGAAGCAGCCGGCGACGTATTTGTCGAGCGGCAGGCTGGTGGTGTCGCCCAGGAACAGCATGGCGATGACCAGGCAAATCAGGAGGCCACAGCCGGTGGCCAGCGTGATGGCGAAATTGATCAGGTGAGCACGGCCGTACAGGATGTCCAGCTCCGACACCCAGCGTTCATCATGCGCCACTTCGAGCCGGTCTTCCAGCACGCGCGAACGGTCGATGATACGGGCCAGGCGGTTGGTCAGCACCGTCAGCATGGTGGCCACGCCCGTGAGCAGGAAGACGGGGGCGATGGCAAGCTGGATCACATGGCCGATATCGGTGATCTGGAAATTCATGGCCGCGCGCTCCTTGTTGATTTTATTGGTCGAGCGTAGTTTAACAGCCTGGTGCTTTCAAACTTCTTACGGCTCAGTTGAAACGGCCCCGTTTGCGGAACTGCTCGGTCGCCGCCACCAGCGCGGCGGCAATGCCGGTTTCCAGTGCGCCGTGGCCGGCATCGGCAATCATGCGCAGCTGCGAGCCGGGCCAGGCCTGGTGCAGGCGGTAAGCGGACACGGGCGGGCAGATGACATCGTAGCGGCCCTGCACGATCACAGCGGGCAAGTGAGAAATTTTGTCTACATCGCGCAGCAACTGGCCCTCTTCCAGGAAACCCAGCTGCGCCATGTAATGCGATTCCAGCCGGCCCACGCCCAGGTCGAGCGTGTCGGACACGGTTTCCTCGGGCTGGGGCAGCAGAAACACACGGCGACCCTCGAAGCGGCTCCAGGCGCGCGCGGCGGGCCAGTAACGCTCGGGGTCGTCGCACAGCATGCGCGCCGTGTAGGCCTTGAGCAAATCGCTTCTTTCGTTCTCGGGGATCAGTGCGATAAATTCGTCGTACAGCTCCGGATAGAACGCTTCGACGCCGTGCAGGAACCAGTCGATCTCGCTGGCGGTGCAGAGAAAAATGCCGCGCAACACAAACCCGAGGCAGCGTTCGGGATGGGCTTGTCCGTAGGCCAGCGCCAGGGTCGAACCCCAGGAGCCGCCGAACACCAGCCACTGGGCGATATTGAATTTTTCGCGCAGGGTCTCGATATCTTCGATCAGCAACTGGGTCGTGTTGTTGCGCCATTCGCCCAGCGGGGTCGACTTGCCGGCGCCGCGCTGATCGAACAGGATGACGCGGTAATGCTGGGGATCGAAAAAGCGCCGGTGCTGGGGAGACAGGCCCGCGCCCGGACCGCCGTGCAGGAACAGCACCGGCACGCCATCGGGGTTGCCCACCTCTTCCCAGTAAATCGTATGCACCGCATCGACTTTCAGCATGCCGTGGCGGTTGGGCTGGATCGGCGGAAACAGGGAAGTCGGGCTGGCTGGCATGGTCGATCTTTCGTGGGAAGTAGGTCGATTGTAGCGTACCGGCCCGCCGCTCAAAAGAAGGTATTGATGGCGTAGCCCACGGTGTAATCGTCGTCCACCGCCAGCAGCAGCGGCCACTTGTCGAAGGTGGTGCAAGGGTCGAGATGCCGCAGCCGATCAGGTCGCCCACCGCCAGCAAGTCTTCCTGCCCCGGCGGCAGGCGCAGATAGGCGTGCTGGTCGTTCATTTTAAAGATGGTGCAACCGGGCGGCAGCGCGCTCGGCGCCAGCGCGCCGCTGTCGGGCCGGTGCTGCCACAGGGGAATCGGCAGGTCGATATCGTAGGACGCATCGCGCTTGCCCATCGTCAGGATCGCCAGGTCCGGTTCCGGCCGCGACTGCACCATGGACCACACTTCCAGCGCCGGCCGCAGCCCATCGCCTTGTGTGGCCGGATGCGCGTGCCCGCAATGGTGGGCTTCCCGTTCATCGAGTTCGCCTATCTGGCGCAGGTAGGAGCCGTGATCGCTCGTCAGATAGCAGCCGCTGCGCAGGATCGGCAGCACGCGGCGCGACAGATCGGACAGGCCCTGAAAGCCCCGCGCGACGAGATCAAAATAGCCCGAACCGCCGGCGGAAAGGATGATGTCGCCGCGGCCCATGAACAGCTGATCGGCATCGGCCTGGCGGGTCAGCCCCACCAGCCGCGCCAAGAAGCCGTCGACGGCGGCGATATCGGCGGCCCGGTCGCTGGTGACCTGCAGGCCCTCGTAGCCTTCAAAACCGGCCAGTTGCAGCCCCGGCGCGCGCGCCACCGCATGCGCCAGCGCCAGCGCCTCGGCATCGCTGCGGCAACCAGCCCGTTTTCCCGGCATGCCCAGTTCCACCAGCAACGGCAAGGGCCGCGACAGCTTGCGCGCGCCGACGGCATCCATCAGGCGCGCCACCCCCTCGTAAGAATCGACCAGCGCCAGCACCTCGAAATCAGGATCATCATGCAGCAGGCTCAGCACGCTCTCAATGTCCGCCGGCGCCACCAGCTGATTGGCAATAAGCACCCGCCGCACCCCGAACCGATGCGCCACCTGCACCTGGGTCGCATTGGCCAGCGTGATGCCCCAGGCGCCATTGGCCAGCTGGGCCGCAAACAGTTGCGGGCTCATGGTGGTCTTGCCGTGGGGTGCAAGAATGGCGCCATATTTTTCGCAAAACTGCTGCATCCACGCCAGGTTGTGTTTTAAGGCCGACTGTTTTAAGACAGCGACCGGAAAACTGGTCTCGGCGCGCAGCACGTTCCAGCCTTGCACAGGAATGGCTCCCTGGCGCAATGGTTCAGTGATCGGCAGGCCTTTGACGCCGGGATGGAGCAGTTGGTCGTCGAGGTCGGCGAGGGCCAAGCCGTCGTGGGGAAGCGGAGTCATTCGGTGTCCTCGGCGCCTCCCAGCAATTGTTCCAGGCGGCGCGGGTAGTGATTGAGAAAGTCGCGCGTGACGGCGACGTGTTCGGTGTCTTCATAGGCGGTTGCGCTGATGCCGCTGGCGTCACACACCCATATTTTAGCGCCCGGATAGGCCAGCAGGATAGGCGAGTGGGTGGCGATGATCAATTGCGATCCGGCTTGGACCAGGTCGTCGATGATGGCGAGGGCCGCCAGCTGGCGCTGGGGAGAAAGCGCCGCTTCCGGTTCGTCCAGCAGATAAAAGCCGTTCTTGCTCAGTCGCTGCAGCAGGGTCATGAACCCTTCGCCGTGCGAGCGGGTATGCAGGGACGGCGGCGGTGTCCAGCCGCTTTCTATAAAAGTGTCGTCGTCGTAGCTGATGATGTCGAACGCTGTTTCCGCGCGCAAGAAATACGACCAGCCGGGGCGGCGGTGGCCACGATCGATTTGCAGCGCGCTGTGCAGGATGGAGGGCGCCTGCTGCAAGCGGAATGCGTTTTTGGAGCCGCCCTCGGCCGGCAGCCCCATCGCCACTGCGATCGCCTCCAGCAGGGTGGATTTGCCGGCGCCGTTTTCGCCCACCAGGAAGGTGACGGGGCTGTCGAATTTCAGCACCCCGAGACTGCGCACGGCGGGAATGGCAAAGGGATAGCGGTCAAAATCGATGCGGGCGGCCGGGTCAAGCGCGATGCTTCGCAAGAACAGGCGGCTCGATGGCGCGCCCCCATTTAGCTCGCGGCCCAGCTGTTCAAGGGCGGCCAGCGCAGCCATGGCGCCATCGGGACGCTGGGTGTCGAGCGGGCGCTCGAGCAGTTGCGACAGCCGCCGCCGGTGGTGACGCAAAAAATCACGCGTGACAGCGTAGTGTTCGGTGTCTTCGTAGGCGCACGGCGCGATGCCGGACTCGTCGCAGCGATAGATCAGCGCGTCGGGGTAGGCCAGCAGGATGGGCGAGTGGGTCGCGATAATGAGCTGGGCGCCGCTCTTGACGAGCTGGTCTATGAGATCCAGCGCAGCCAGCTGGCGATTGGGCGACAGGGCTGCTTCCGGTTCATCGAGCAGATAAAAGCCGTCGCCTTGCAGGTCCATCAGCAGTTGCAGAAATGCCTGACCGTGCGAGCGGCGGTGCAGTGAGCCCTCTGGCGGCGGCGCGTCCGCTGGCGGCTGCACGGGCGCGCCGATATGGTCCATATAGCTGATCACGTCGAACGCCGATTCAGCGCGCAAGAAATACGACCAGCGCGGTTGCTGAAAACCTTTGATGAGCCGCAGCGCATCGGCCAGCGCCGATACCGGCTGCTGCGGGCGATTGACATTGCGCGATCCCCCTTCCGCCGGCAGGCCCATGGCAACAGCGATCGCTTCGAGCAAAGTCGATTTGCCAGCGCCGTTTTCGCCGACGAGGAAGGTGACCCTGGGGTGGAATTGCAGGGCGCCCAGTTCGCGGATGGCGGGAATATTAAAAGGGTATTTGGTGAAATCGATGCGGACGCCGGGACGAAGGGAAATTTCGCGCAGGAAGGGGCGGGAGGTGAGCGCCATCGGAAGATAGAGGTGGACTTGTTCTGGCAGCGGTTTGAAAAACGGGGACAGGCGCCAAGCGCCAGTCCCCGATGCTGATTATGCTGCCGTTACGCAGGCGTCAGGACATATGCTGGCCACCGTTAATAGCGATGTTGGCGCCGGTCACGAAGGCAGCCTCGTCCGATGCCAGATACGCCACCAGGCCGGCGACTTCTTCCGGTTTGCCCAGGCGGGCCATGGGGATTTGCGGGATGATTTTGGTGTCCAGCACTTCCTTGTCGATGGCCATGACCATCTTGGTGCCGATGTAGCCGGGCGAGATGGTGTTGACGGTGACGCCTTTGCGGGCCACTTCCAGCGCAAGGGCCTTGGTGAAGCCGTGGATGCCGGCTTTGGCGGCGGAGTAGTTGGTCTGGCCGAAAGCGCCTTTCTGGCCGTTGACGGAGGAGATGTTGATGATGCGGCCCCAGCCCCGCTCGACCATGCCATCGCAGACGGGCTTGGTCATGTTGAAGATGGAGTCGAGGTTGGTGCGCATGACCAGGTCCCAGTTGGGCTTGTCCATTTTTTTAAAGGTCATGTCACGCGTGATGCCGGCGTTGTTGACCAGCACGTCGATGGGGCCGACTTCTTGAACGATGCGGGAGATGGCTTGCTCGGCCGAATCGTAGTCGGCTACGTCGCACTCGTAGGCCTTGAAATCAAACCCCATTTCGCGGGTTTGCGCCAGCCAGTTTTCCACCTTGGTGTTGCCCGGCGAATAGGTGGTGACCACCTTGTAGCCCAGCGCAGCCAGCTTGATGCACACCGCTTCACCCAAACCGCCCATACCGCCTGTTACCAATGCAACTCGTGACATGTCTCTGCTCCTTATAGTTTGAATGGTCCCGCTCCGCTACTGCCGCACTGCTATTGTTTACACTAATCGTGACGCTGGCATGACGCCAGCGTTATTCCGCCTTTCTTGTGCTTGCTTAGTCGCGCTCGACCGCCAGCGCCACGCCCATGCCGCCGCCGATGCACAGGCTGGCCAGGCCGCGCTTGGCGTCGCGCCGCACCATTTCGTGCAGCAGGGTCACCAGAATGCGGGCGCCCGAGGCGCCGATGGGGTGGCCAAGGGCAATGGCGCCGCCGTTGACGTTGATCTTGCTGGTGTCCCAGCCCATTTCGCGGTTGACCGCCACGGCCTGGGCGGCAAAGGCTTCGTTAATTTCCATCAGGTCGACGTCTTCATGGGTCCAGCCGGCCTTCTGCAGGCACAGTTTGGTGGCTGCCACCGGGCCCATGCCCATGATCGACGGATCGAGGCCGGCCGAGGCATAGGCCTTCACCCGCGCGATTGGCGTCAGCCCCATCTCCTTGGCCTGCG
>JBJMVV010000100.1:0-8895 GCA_045810505.1 Massilia sp. | reverse complement strand
GGCTGGCCTGGCATGTTTTCATCTCTGGCTGGACGCCGGCACACATCGTTTTCGAGAAAGAGATCGGAAAGCTCTTTTCTTCCTCCTCCAGCAGTTAATGATGAACTCTGCAAGCTAAATTCGTTGCCTGGGCAAAAATCTACTTGACAATCATTGCCTAGGCAATAGAATGAACGCATCAAATCGGAGGCATCATGAATTCGAAACAGCAATTTGAATGGAACAACATGGCAGGGGGCCTGCTCGGCTTCATGCTCAATGAAACGCGCAACGCCAACTTCGCCCAGATTGAAAAGGAGTTGGCGCCCTTGAATATCACCTCGGCACAGTTCAAGATCATCATCGGCATTGCCCATGAGCGTGCCAGCACCCTCAGCGAATTCGCCCGCTTCTTCGACTACGATCCGGGCGCCATGAAGCGCCTGATCGACCGGGTCGAGGAAAAGGGCCTGATCCGCCGTGCGCCTTCGCTGGTCGACCGCCGCCTGATCCACCTTGAACTGACGGACGCGGGCAAGGCCATGTATCCCTTGATCATGCAGGCGGTCAGCAAGGTCAACAAGAAAATGCTTGAAGGCTTTTCCGACGTTGAGACGGCCCAGTTCCAGTTCTTCCTGCAGCGCGTGATCTCGAATTCCCGCCCCTGAGTTTTTTTAGCTTGATCCTTGCCTAGGCAAATAAAGGAGACTTCGTGAAACCATCCCCCACCACCCTGTCCGCGGCACTGGCGCTGGCCCTGCTGGCCGGTTGCGCCAGCGACGGCGGCCTCAAGCCCCAGGCCAGGATCAACAGCGCCAGCACCCTGCGGGCCGACAAGGGCGTCGCCGGCGTCACCGTCTCGCCCGCCGCCTGGCCCGCCAACGACTGGTATGCCCGCTACGGCGACGCCCAGCTCGACACCCTGATCAAGGAAGCCATGGCCGGCAACCCCAGCCTGAAAATTGCCGACGCCAGGGTGCGGCAGGCAGCCGGCTTCGAGGCCATGGCCAACGCCAACCTGTCGCCCCAGCTGACGGGCGGCGCCAGGACCAACCGCCAGCTGTTCAGCGCCAACAGCAACGTGCCCAAGCCGCTCGCCGGCAGCTGGGCCTGGAGCAATGATGCCAGCCTGAACCTGTCGTACGAACTTGATTTCTGGGGCAAGAATCAGGCCGGACTTGACGCCGCCATCGGCCGCCAGCACGCCGTCGAGGTGGAAGCCCAGGCTGCGCGGCTGATGCTGGCCGTCGCCATCACCCAGACTTATCTGCGCCTGTCGCAGACTTATGCCCAGCTCGACCTGCTTGAGGCCATCGTCAGCCAGCGCGAACAAGTGCTGCAGCTGACCACCCAGCGGGTACAGGCCCATATCGATTCCACCGCCGACCTGAAGCAGGCGGAAACGGCCGTGCCGCTGGCGAAAGGGGAGGTGGCCGCCACCCGCGAAGCTATATCTCTGCTGCGCTACCAGCTGGCGGCCCTGCTCGGCGCCGGTCCCGACCGGGGCGAACAGTTTCAGCGTCCCACCATGCAGAAAGTGGCCGTGCCCGCCATTCCGTCCATGCTGCCCAGCGAACTGATCGCGCGCCGTCCCGACGTGGTGGCCCAGCGCTGGCGGGTGGAAGCGGCATCCCAGGACATCAAGGTCGCCAAGACCCAGTTCCTGCCCTCGTTTAATCTGGGCGCGCTGATCGGCCTGCAAAGCCTGGGCTTTGACCGCCTGCTCTCGGCCGGCAGCCGCGTCACCAGCGCCAGCGGTGCGCTGAGCCTGCCGATTTTTGACGGCGGCCGTCTGCGCGGCAACCTGGCGGTGCGCGACGCCGAGTACGACCTCGCCGTCGAGCAATACAACCTGACCCTGGTCGATGCGGTGCGCGACGTGGTCAGCCAGCTGGCCTCGATCAAGGTCCTGGCCGAGCGGTCCGCCCTGCAAGCGCAGGCCCTGCAGTCGGCGCAGCAGGCCTACGAGCTGTCGCTGCAACGCTACAAGGCCGGCGTCGGCAACTACCTGCAAGTGCTCAGCACCCAGGTGCAGGTATTGACCCTGTCGCGCGCCAGCATCGACCTCGACGCCCGCGCTTTCGAACTCGACATCGGCCTGGTGCGCGCCCTCGGCGGCGGCTACCAGGCTGGCAGCGACCTTTCTTCCACAACTACCATTTCTGCAAGGTGATCATCATGACGACGACCAATACTCCCCAGAGCACGCCTTCCCGCAGCCATGGCAAGGCCATCAAGGTGGCGGTGGCCCTGCTGCTGGCTGGCGTGGCCGCTGCCGCAGTCGCCATGCACTATGCCGACGACAAGGCGGAAAGCACGGAAGACGCCTATGTCGATGGCAACGTCGTGCAGGTCACCCCCCAGGTGGGCGGCAGCGTCACGGCAATCAATGCCGACAACACCGACTACGTGGCCGCCGGCCAGGTGCTGGTGCAGTTCAATGACGTCGACACCCGGCTGGCGCTGGCCCGTGCCCAGTCCAATCTGGCCCGGTCGGTGCGCCTGGTGCGCGCCCAGTTTTCCAACGCGACGCAAGCGGGCGCCAACGTCACCCTGCGCGAATCGGACCTGGCCCGGGTTGAGGCGGACCTGGCGCGGCGCCGCCAGTTGGTCGGCAGCGGCGCAGTGTCCGGCGAGGATGTCACCCACGCCGAGGATGCCGTCAAGGCCGCCCGGGCCGCCCTGGTGGTGGCGCGCGAACAGCAAAGCAGCGCCCGCTCGCTGGTGGACCGCACCAGCATTGCCACCCACCCGGACGTGCAGGCAGCCGTGTCGCAACTGCGCGATGCTTACCTGGCCAACTCCCGCACCGTGGTGCGCGCGCCCGTCGGCGGCATCGTCAGCAAGAAAACCGTGCAGCTGGGCCAGCGGGTCAGTTCCGGCGCGCCCTTGATGTCGATCGTGCCGGCCGAGCAGATGTGGGTCAACGCCAATTTTAAAGAGTCGCAACTGCGCCATGTGCGCATCGGCCAGGCCGTCACGCTCAAGGCCGACCTGTACGGCAACAGCGTGCGCTACCACGGCACCGTGGTGGGCCAGGACGCCGGCACCGGCGCCGCCTTTTCCCTGCTGCCGGCCCAGAACGCCAGCGGCAACTGGATCAAGGTGGTGCAGCGGGTGCCGGTGCGGATCGCGATCGCGCCTGCCGAGCTGGCCGCCCACCCTCTGAAGCTGGGCCTGTCGATGCAGGTCAGCATCGATACCACCAGGCGCGACGGCGCCACCGCGCTGACCCAGCCCAACAAGGGCACCCGCTACAGCACCGACGTGTTTGGCGCCGAACTGGCCCAGGCTGACGAGATGGTGAAGAAAGTCATCGCGGAAAACAGCATCCAGCTGGCTCAGGAGAAATAGCATGAACGGCGCCCAGTCACCTGCAGTTGCACCCCAACTTGGCGGCCTGCTCGCCATCGTGTTCCTGCTCAACGGGACCGAGTTTCTTCAGTCCGGCATGATTGCCTTTGGCGCCGGCGCCATCATGGGGCAGATCAACGCGTCGCCCGACGATTTCGTCATTGCCGTGATCGCCTACGCGGCTGTTGCCATCACCGCCATCTCGGTGCAGCACTGGCTGGTCGAGCGAATCGGCTGGCGCGCGTACGTGCAATGGTCGGCCGCGCTGTTTGTCGCCGGCGGCATCGTCTGCGCCACCAGCGACAGCTTTGGCCAGTTCCTGCTGGGCCGCTGCGTCATGGCGCTGGGCGGCGCCGGCTTCATGACCGCGGCGCGCCTGCTGATCAACCTGATTCCCCCCAGCCCCGCACGCATGAAGGGCATCGGCGCTTTCGGCAGCGCGCTGGCGATTGGCAACGCGCTGGCGCCCTGGGTGGCCGCCAGCGGGGTCGACGCGGACTACTGGGAAGTGATTTTCATCGTGCCCGCCGGGCTCGCGATCCTGGCCGCGGTGATTGCCGTGCGCATCTTGCCGCAGATCCTGGCGCCGGATGAAAACCGCAGCCAGACGAGTCCGTTCTTGACGGTCGCCATCCTGGCGGCCAGCATGTTCGCCCTGTACGGCCTGCAGCGCGCCGCCTTCGATTTCTATGACGATGCCGTGCCGCTGTTGCTCTGCCTCGCCGCCGGCGTGGCGATCGGCGCCGCCGTGCTGGTGCACCAGCACCGCCACGGTCGGCCGCTGCTGGCTATCCGCAAGCTGCTGCAGCCACGCTACCTGGCCGGCCTCGGCCTGTTCGCCTTCTGCTACGTGATCCTCGGCGCCAACAACACCATGCTGCCGGCCCTGTTGCAGCGCGCCCTGGGCGCGCCTTTCATTGCTATCGGCGAGATACAGACCCTCGGCTTGCTGTCGTCCCTGGTGGCTTTTATCGCGATGATTGCTGTCCTGCGCAAATCACCGTCGCCACGCAAGTTCTATGTAGTCGGCTTCGGCTTCCTGCTGTATTTCGCCTGGCAGCTGTCGCGCCTGAACACCGGCGCCGACCTGGTGCGCGACGTGTTGCCCGCCATCGCCGGCTTCGGCGTTTTCCTTATCCTGGTGCTGGCCACCACCGCCATCCATACTTTTACCGATCTGCAGACGGACGCGGTCGGCTTCAATCACGGCCAGATGATCAAGAACATGATGTCGCAGGTGGGCATCGCGCTCGGCATCGCCGGTGCGACCCTGGGCTTGCAATGGCGCACTGCCGAGCACAGCACCGTGCTGGCCCAGCGATTCGTCAGTGGCGACCCCGTCTTCACGGCCCTGCGCGACCAGCTCGCTGTACCAGGCGGGGTGCAGCTGGCAACGGCCCAGCTGGGCCAGATGCTCAACCAGCAGGCGGCGCTGCTGGCGGGAATCGATTATTTTTCGCTGCTGATGGTGGTGGCGGCAGCGTCGGCAGTGGTGATGATGACTCAGCGTATTTTTCGCTAAGCATTGTCAGTGCAGCTTGCTAAGCGACCACTGATATGCCTACGTGAACAACATCCGTATAAGTAGGTCGATCCGGACGGAAGAAATGCTAAAGCCGCGCCACCTCCTGTACGATCAGGCGTTCGGACACGGCGGGCTCATTCGATCACTCCCTGCGCGCGCAGGCGGGCAATCTCGGCGGCCTCGAAACCCAGCTCGGCCAGCACGCCGGCGGTGTGTTCGCCGAGCGTCGGCCCCTGCCAGCGTACCTTGCCGGGCGTATCGGACAGCTTGGGGACGATGCCCGGCATCTTGATCGCGGTGCCATCGGGCAGGGTGCTCGGCAGGATCATGTCGCGCGCCTGGTAGTGGGGGTCGGCGACGATGTCGATCACCGAATAGATGCGCCCGGCCGGCACCGCGGCAGCCTCCAGCGCGGCCAGCACGGCGTCGATCGGCAGGGTGGAAGTCCAGCCGGCAATGGCGCCGTCGAGCAGGGCGGCGCGCGCGGCGCGGCCATCGTTGTGGGCCAGCGCAGGATCGTCCGCCAGGTCGGGCCGGCCGATCACCTGCATCAGGCGCCGGTAGATGGGATCGCTGTTGCCGGCGATGACCACGTAGGCGCCATCGCGCGTGGCATAGGTGTTCGATGGCGCAATGCCGGGCAGGGCGCCGCCGCTGCGTTCGCGCACGTGGCCCAGCAGATCGTATTCCGGCACCAGGCTTTCCATCAGGTTGAACACGCTTTCGACCAGCGAGACGTCGACCACCTGGCCCTCGCCCTGGCCCGTCTTGACCCTGAGCACGGACATCAGGGCGCCGATCACGGCGTGCAGGGACGCCAGCGAATCGCCCAGGCTGACCCCGGCCCGCGCCGGCACGCCGCCAGGTTCGCCCGTGGTGTAGCGGATCCCGCCCATGGCTTCGCCGATGGCGCCAAAGCCGGGTCGGTCGCGATAAGGGCCGGTTTGACCGTAGCCGGAAATGCGCACCAGCGTCAGCCTGGGGTTGAGCGCATGCAGGGTGTCCCAGTCGAGGCCCAGGCTTTCCAGCGCGCCCGGTTTCATGTTTTCAATCAGAACGTCGGCGCTGGCCGCCAGACGCTTGACCAGGTCGATGCCCTCGGCCGCCTTGAGGTTGATGGAAATGGATTTTTTATTGCGCGACTGCAGATACCACCAGAGCGAGGTGCCCTCGTGCAGCTTTCGCCATTTGCGAATGGGGTCGCCCTGGCCCGGTGCTTCGATCTTGATCACGTCGGCGCCGAACTCGGCCATCATCCGGGCAGCGAAGGGCGCTGCGATCAGGGTCCCGATCTCGATCACGCGCAGGCCCGCCAGTGGTCCGTCCATGTCTGTCTCCTTGATAGTGTGCGATCAACGACAAGGATAGCGAATGGCGCGGCCTTTCGTTCAAGCGACTCTTTGACCCTTCCGGGCGCGAGCGCGCTCTCGCACAGCAGGGCCGTGCCGCCGCTTGTCGGCATGGACGATTGTAAATAGACAAGCAATGCCCCATGATACAAGCCAAAATCTAGTTGGATGGCAGCGATAAACACCAAAATACGAGGACTACGAAAGTGCTGAAGATCTTTCTGACATTGCTCCTTGCAGGATTTGCTGCAGGGTCAAGCGCGGCAATTGACATACCGCTCGAAGCCTGCGAAAGCACCTTGAAATTCAGGGACGGAAGCACGCTTGTCGTTCGCAGCGATGGCCGCCGTCTCGTGTCCGCGGAGCTGACTTTCAAGGGGGTTCGGCACACTCTGCGAGGCAAAATCCTTGAGGGTTTGGAGCAACCCGATCTGACCAGTATCAAGCTCAAATTAGTGGCGACGAACCGTTGCGACGCCGTTCCGAATTCGTGTCTGGAGTACTCGCTGCCGCTCATTGAAATCTCGCTTGGAGCAATCCCGGAGGATCAAGCATGCGTCGAGGAATGCCTGGTGCGTTTCCTTGTGCAGGGCGACAGCGTCTACCGCGAAACGTCATCAAGGCGAGCCGGCCAAGCGTCCACGCATCCGCGACAAGCTTATCCCGGTGCCACAGATTAGTCTGGGCAAACGATGCTTCCTGACGGGATCTGAATCCACGTACGGGTTCGGCGCGAGGAAAGCGTCGTTTTCGTCAGCGCCTTGGCGATCCCAAAACGGGGAAGAGAAATGTGCAAGTCCGGCCGCGAGCGAGGGGACAGTCGTACGGGTAAATATGCGGTAAAGGCTGGGAAAGGTGTCGTTCATTTCTGTAATTTTGTTCTCAGGCCCTCAGTCACCGACCAAAGCGGTCGTTCAACATTGAGGAAAACGTCCGTGCTGAGCCTCGGCGTAAAAGTGGAAATCTGTCAATGATGAGTAAGCAATCGCATCCCCCATCGTCACGTATCCGAATTCGCCGCCATTCTGAGAGGCGGCGGACGGTCTGATTTCAAAAGTTAAGAGGCTTACTCGGCGCGCTTTGCAACCAGTGCCGCATATCCGCCATGACCAGACGAGCGGACCGACTTCTGGCATCGATCAGTTGAGTCCTACCGTGGCCGATCCAGTGGAACATATTCGCTCCGGCGGGCCAGCGGACTTAGTCCTGACCGGCGGCCTGCTCGATCAGCTCTGCCACTTCGACCGGATGCGACAGCAGCGAAACGTGGCTGGCCGGAAGCTCGATGGTGGTCGCACCCATGCGTTTCGCCATGAAACGCTCCAGCTCAGGGTTGATGGTCCGGTCGTTGCTGGAAACGGCATAAAAGCTGGGCTTGGAGCGCCATGCGGCGGCGGTGGTTTTCGCCTGCGTGATCGCCTTGCCGACGCGCTGCTGCACCGCATAGTAGCTGCGCGCCTCGGCGATGGGCAGATCACCGGCGAAATCGTGCACGAAGGCCTGCTCGGACAGGGCGCCAAAACCATCGTTCTCCCATTTCAGGCCGGCGCCGGCTGGCGCGGTGTGGAATTTTTTGACCAGGGCGCCATAATCCTCGCCGGCGTCCGGCGCACGCGCCGCGATATAGACCAGCGCAGTCACTTTCGGATCCGTCCCTGCCTCGGTGATCACCATGCCGCCGTATGAGTGCGCTACCAGTACAGTGGGACCATCCTGCAGCGCAAGGATGCGGCGCACGGCATCGACATCGTCCTTGAACGACGTGGTCGGATTTTGCACCGCCGTCACGTGCAGGCCTTTTGCCTGGAGCAGGGGGATGACCTTGCCCCAGCTCGATCCATCGGCATACAGGCCGTGCACCAGCACGACGTTCCTGATCTTGCCGGCGTCGGCCGGTGCCTTGTCGACTTCCGCTGCGAGCGCGCCAGCGGAAACGGCTGCTGCGAAGATTAATGCAAAAGCGCTTTGAAGAATGGTTTTCTGATTCATGATGCTCTCCTGGAAGATAGGGGGACAGTGGGACCACTGATCGGGTTCAACAAAAATTGAAAGGGCTCAATATGGCCATGGTGTTGCAGACGGTCACAGGCGCTTGACTGGGTGCAGCATGCAGGCCGGTCCTGTCGCAACTGGAAGTGCCAGATGGTCGGGATATAGTTTAGTTCGCCTGATGGCCAGCTGAAAATCACACCTTCGGCTGACATACCAAGGCATGCGAGGCCATACTTTGGTATGAGTGCTGAGTGCGCGGTCATGCCTTGCTTGCCGCACTAGCTGCGCGAATGCGGCAAGCAAGGCGCGTTGCGCAAGAATGGCAAGCGGCGACGTAGTGGTGCCGTTGCCGCTTGCGCCGAAGGGCTGCGGGACTTGCCCGAGACCGTTTCCAGGACCCATCCACCGCCCAGCACGCCGTACAGGTCGACGTGGCCCGCCCGCAAGTTCTCACGCAACTTCAGCACGGTGGTTTCAGCGCTGAAGGCGTTGCGCTGAGCGTGGAGTTCTATCAGATCCCAGGGGCCAATTCACGCGCGAACAGAAAATTGCCATCTGCGACGCGCTCAACCAGTCGCTCGTGCAAGGGCTGGGCATTCCACCGGGTGACCGTTTTATCATAATCACCGAACATGGTGAAGACGAATTGTTCATCGACCCCAGCTTCATGGGAATGCAGCGCACGCCTCAGGCCAT
>JBJMVV010000099.1:0-17375 GCA_045810505.1 Massilia sp. | reverse complement strand
CATCAAGGTCGAGCAGGCCGCACAGGGCCGGATCGGCGCGCAGATAGGGCAAGACGGCCGGGATGGTGTCCAAGCGCGTGCCGAAGCGATAAGGCATGCTCAGCGGTGGGGCCCAGAAATCCCAGCCGTCGCGGGGGACCGGCAACTCGAGATCGAACACCTGGTCGATCCCTTCCAGGGTCGCGAACAGGCGTCGCAGGCCGCTGTGGCAGATGATGCCGACGCGCTTTGCGCCCTGCTGCCTGAGCAGGCTGGCGTAACGGCAGAACTGGATCATGTCGCCATGGCCGGCTTCCACCCCAATCAGCAGCGAGCGGCCCTGCAGCGGCTGGCCAGTCCAGCGGGGGAAATTGAAATACGCGCCGAAGCGGGCGTACCACGCGCGGTGCTCGAATTCGGGCCAGCCAGCTTCAAAATTGCCATCGCGCAGGAGCAAATACGCCAGATTGAGGTGCGCGCCGGGATGGTCCGGTGCGCTGGCGATGGCGGCGCGGTAGCAGGCCATGGCCTGCGCCTCGCGGCCGGTGCAGACCAGCAGCACGCCCAGGTTGGACAGGGCCGACGACGCTGCCGGATCGATTAGCAAGGCCTGGCGGTAACAGTGCTCTGCCTCGGCAAAGCGTTTTTGTGCAGCGAGCATCGCGCCCAGTTGTACATGGGCGGCGACACGCAAGGGATCGGCAGCGACGGCGGCGCGAAAATGCCGCTCGGCCTGCGCCGCGTCGGACGGCTCCAGCAGCAGCCCCAGGTTGATATGTGCCTCGACCAGCCCGGGCGCCAACTGCAGCGCAGCGCTGAAGGCGGCCACGGCCGCCGCGGAATCGCCCGCGCCCATCCGCGCGACGCCAAGCTCGAACAAGTCCACCGCTTCGGAAAACTGCGGGCTTGTATGTTGGTCGGCCAGCGCGCGGAAACCTGGATCCAGCTCATCTGCCCCCTCGGCCTGCGCCGCTTCCCCCACCTCCGCTGTGAGCGTTACTCCCGCAGCGTCCCCGGCACCGGTCACGTGCGCCGTCTCCGCCAGCTTATCCTGTTCAGCCAGATTGGTCGGGGCGGCTTGATCGGTATGCCCGGCCCGATCCGCCTGGTCGACTTCACCCGATGGCCCGCCGGGCGCCGGATTGCACTGCGGAGTGTCGGCAGGCCTCATGGTTGAATGGTCAGCACGGTTCGGTCACTAATGAAAAGAGCGCTCATGGTTTGCAGGCGGTATGGTTCACAGGCTGGGCGAGGGTCCAGCACAGGCAATTTTAGTGCATGCCGGCTGCTGCCTTCATACCGGCGCCGCGCGCCGAGTGTTTCTCTCCTCTAAGCACAAGGCCCCGCATGAGGAAGCACCAAAAACCGCAAGCCCTGCCGCCATGACAAGGTGCGCGTCCCACCGTGGGCGCCGCCCACTTGCTATCGGGCTTCATTTTCCGATGGTCGCGCCGATGCACATGGCATAAAATTGCCTACGTGAAAACTCCCCGGAGGGTGCCATGGACAGGATGCATGTGATGGCGGTGTTTGTATGCGTGGGCGAAGAGCGCAGCTTTGCGGCGGCGGCGAGGAAGCTTGACATGTCGCCGGCGGCTGTTACACGCGCGGTGCTGACCCTGGAAAACAGTCTTGGCGTCAAGCTTCTCCAGCGCACCACCCGCAGCGTGCGCCTGACCGATGCCGGCCAGCGCTACCTCGACGACGCCCGCCATATCCTGACCATGGTGGCCGAGGCCGATGAGACCGCGAGCGGATTGAACAGCTCGCCACAGGGGCAATTGAACGTCACGGCGCCCGTCCTGTTTGGCAAGTTGTATGTGGTGCCTTCCATCGTCGCCTTCCTGTCCAGGCATCCGGCCGTCCAGGTCTCCGCGTTTTTTCTCGACCGCAATGTCAACGTGGTCGAGGAAGGCATGGATGTGGCGGTGCGGATCGGCGAATTGCCCGATTCGAGCCTGAAGGCGCTGCGGGTGGGCACGGTGCGCCGGGTGGTGTGCGCCTCGCCCACCTATTTGGCCAGAAACGGCGTGCCGCAGCAGCCGCGTGATCTGGACGCGCACACCATCATCCAGGCCAACAGCGTCAGCCGCGGCAGCGAGTGGAAGTTCGGCAGGGGCGCCAATACCGAAGTGGTGCGCATTGCGCCCCGCATGATCGTCACCAGTAACGATTCTGCCATCGAGGCGGCCAAGGCGGGTCTGGGCGTGACCCGGCTGATGTCATACCAGATCGCGCCGGAACTGGCCGAGGGAAAATTGAAACTGGTGCTGGAAAGCTTTCAGGAAAGCGAGGTACCCGTGCACCTGCTGCACCGCGAAAGCAAATACGGATCGTCCAAGGTGCGCGGCTTCATCGACCTGCTGGCCGATACCTTGCGGGCCGACCGCTTCCTGAATCCCTAGCCGCGTTGTCGTGCCGGTTTTCAATGGCTCCCGCATACCACCAAGCTAAACATGACGCCGATGTATAGCCCGGTGACACCGGCCAGCGCGGGAGATCCAGCCTTGCGATCGGCTTACAATATGGATGAGCTCAACAACATTTATCCGCTGATGCATGTCGATATTGCCCTTCTTGAACGCTGGCTGCGCGGCTGGAGCGCCACCCGCGGCCTGCCCGCTCCAAGGCGCAGCCAGGGCGGCCTGATAGTCGAAGTCGGCTTGCCCGACCAGCTGCGCCGTTACGTGTTTGCCGACGCCGGCGCGGCCCTGCAGGAGTGCGCCCGCACTATCCGGCAAGCCCACGTGCACCTGAAGGCGCCGGTCGATGCCGCCACCCTGCTGGCCGCCCTGCCGCCCGGCTGGACGCTGGAAACGCCACGCTTTCTGATGGCCATCGACGGCCCGATGGCGCCGCCGCCCGCCCTGCCCTTCAAATCTGTCCTGCTGCGCGAGCATGGGGCGCAGGTGCTCCATTTTCTCGACAGCAGCGGCGTGATCGCCGCGTCGGGGCGGATCGTGATTGAAAACGGCAGCGCCGTGTTCGACCGCATTGCAACCCACCCCGATTTCCAGCGGCGGGGACTGGGCCGCGCAGTGATGGGACGGCTCGACGCGCTGGCCGTGCAGGCCGGCGTGAAGGAAAGGCTGCTGGTGGCGACCGAGGACGGACGGGCCCTGTATCTGCGACTTGGATGGCAGGAACTTTCACCGTACTCAACGGCAATCAGCCCCTCCCCAACTTGAGAAAAAGGCGCATTCACCGTTAGCTGGTGAAAACCCCCAGCGCCGCTCGCAGGAAGCGGGAAGCTGTGTCGATACGCCGCAAGTCGATTGCCCAACGCCAACCAAGATAATTCTCCAGGTAGCGGGTGGCAACGCCGTTGAAATGCGCCAGCCAGTCTTTAAAACGGCTGTGATACGCATTGACGTTTTGAATGTGGACGCTTCCCCGCACCCGCTTACCCTGGCTTGCATTGATGGCTTCGTGGCGAATGTGCGCCTGCCTGGCAAAGGTTTTATAGGCGCCATTGGCGTCGCTCATGAGAATGACATCGGGCGCCAATTTTGGCAGCAGATGCGAATGAAGTGCTTTTGGTTTCAACGCGCCGCGGCCAGCGATGAAATCAATGCTCTTCCCACCACGGTCGCGCGCCACGACGATATTGACCAATTCATCGGATAAGCCCCGCTTGCGTGCGGCGCCGCCATGCCGCCGTGGCGGCCTGTGTAACTGCCTGCAGCCCTTTTCCGATTCGAGCAGGAAGGTCTCGTCCGCTTCCGCCACGCCCTCCAGGATGCTGGGCCTGTCAAACTTTGTCCAGTCGAGAAAACGGTGGCGCCATCGGAAACTCGTGTTGGGATGCACCCCGGTTTTGAAAGCGGCGCTGTGCACGGTGCAGGCGGGATCGCGCAGGCAATCGAAATACGCCAGCCACCGGTCTTTCAGTCGCAATCTCGCCAATGGTGTGCCCGTCAAACCATTGAACGTCACACCGCATGAGCGGCAGCGGTAACGCTGCAGATCGTTGGCAAAGCCATGCCGATACAGCCGCTTTCCCTCGCAATTGGGGCAGGCGCCGCGCTCGCGGGCAAGCTGGTTGATTATTGCAGCGACCGGCTCGCCATTGACCAGTGCCGACACAAAGACGGCCACGGCCAGCCTGGCCGGGTTACTTAAATTAATCAGCTGGCGAAACAGGCGCCGGTATGGCTGTCGGATATGCTGGAGAACTGCGTGCTGGTAATGAAGCTGCCGGTCTGTTGCCACGCTGCTCTCCTGATGGGGGATGAGCGGGTTTGACCTCGGCAGTATTAATTGGTTCGGCGCGCTTCCACAGGTAGCGGTGAATGCGCCGAAAAAAAACGGACCGCCTGGTGGCGCGGTCCGCTTTCTATCAGTCAGCCGGCGGAAAATCAATCGGCGTATCGTTGACCCGGTTAACCAGGTTGGTGAAGGTGATCGAAGTGATCGCCAGCAGCATGTCGACGATCTGCTGGTCGCTGACGCCGGCCTGCTTGACGGCGGAGACCGCTTCGGCCGGCACGGTGCCGCTGGTGGTCACCAACAGGCGCGCAAAGCCCGAGATGGCGTCCAGGCGCGCGTCGCCGGAAGGATTGCCATGGCGCAGGCCCAGCACGGCGTCGCCGCTGATGCCGATTTTTTTGGAAACAAAAGTGTGTGCGGCCAGGCAGTAATCGCAGCCCGACGATTCGCTCACCGCCAGCCGCACTGCCTCGATGTCCCTGGGGCTGAGCGAACTCTTGGTCAGGGCGGCATCCAGGCCCAGCGCGGCTTCCAGCGCGAGCGGGCTGTTGCTGCCGATGACGGCGTAGGCATTGGGCACCATGCCCATGCCGCGCTTGATGTTGGCATACAGGGTGGCGGCTGGACCGGTGGCGCCGGCGGCGTCTTGCGTGCTGAGTCTGGACATGATGTTTCCTTTTTTAAGTGCTGAGAAGATTGCTTGCCTGCGGATGATTTGATGGCGTCCTGAAGCAGATGCCATGGCTTCAGTGTAGGCAAGGCAGGCGGGCACAGCCATGCTCGCAGTCCGCTATAATTTGCTCATTCGTCTCAATGCACCGTGGTCTGAACGCACCATGGTCACAAGCTCCGTCCATGGACACCCTCAGCGCGCTCCTGTCGCTCTACCCGGTCAGCACCGCGCTGACGGTGCGCTGCCACTTCGGCAAACCCTGGGCGCTCGACCAGCCCCAGAGCGCGCCCGGCGTAGCGCCCTACCACCTCATCATTGAAGGCAGCGCCTGGCTTGACGCCGGTCCGTATGCGCACTACCCGCTGGCGGCCGGCGACATCGTCGTGTTTCCGCGCGGCGGCGTGCATCGCCTCTCGATGGCCGAGCACGGCGAAATCCCCGCGCCGGTGCGCCAGCAGCAAGGCTCGCATTTGCTGCGCCTGGTGGCGAACGGCGGGCCCGGACCGGCCACCGACATCCTGTGCGGAGAATTCCGTTTCGATGCACTGGCCTCGGCATCGCTCCTGCTGGCCTTACCGGAGGTGATGGTGATCAGCACCAAGGGCCGGGCCGATTTCCGCGGTTTGCGCGCCCTGCTCGATTTGCTGCGGGCGGAAACCGAGACTGCCGGCGCCGGCAATTCGGTGGTGGTGGGCCACCTGGCTTCGGCCCTGTTCGCCCTGATCATGCGGGCCTGGATCGAGCGGCCCGGCGAAGTGCCGGGCCTGTTTGGCCTGCTGGCCGAACCGCGCCTGCGCGCCGCCGTCGACGCCATGCTCAGTTGTCCCCAGCAGGCGTGGACCGTCGAGCGGATGGCCTCGCTTTGCCACATGTCGCGCGCCACCTTCGCGCGCGCCTTCGTGCGCGCCGCCGGGGCCGCGCCAGCCACCGTGCTGGCCCACCTGCGCATGGCCAGGGCGGCCCGCGCGCTGACGCAAAACCGCCGCAGCGCGGCGGCAATCGGCGAGGACGTGGGTTACCAGTCGGAAGCAGCGTTCAGCCGCAGCTTCAAGCGCATCTACGGGGTCGGACCGGGCGAATACCGCCGTAACGCCACCCGCCCGGGCTCGGCCCCTGCCGTCGCCGCCAGCGCCGTTGCCGCCGCCCTGGCCCGCTAGCGGCCTCCCCTTGCTGACTGCAAAGCCCCACCGCCGGGCGTGCACTTATGTTATGGTTGCTACCATGCAAGTGGCATCGTAGCTTGAAACAGGTGTCTTGCCCCATACGAGCGGGAGCGGGCAAAGGAGCGGTCATGAACCAGGGTGAGAGCGCAGACGCGAAGCCGGTGCCGCAGCCGCTGCGTCGGCCGGTGTCGTCCCCCGCTGCTTCCGGCGCCGCCCTGCTGCCCATCGATCCCGCCACGGCCGCAGCGCACCGCTCGCTCAAGGCCATCATCATCGGCGGCATGCTGCTGGTGGCGCTTGTGCTGGTCAGCCTGGAAGCCTGGAGCCGCTACCAGGCGCGCCTGACCGAACTGTCCGACGCTACAGTGGCTGCAATCAATATTTCCCGCGCTGCGGCCGAGCATGTCGAGAGCACCCTGCAACTGGTCGATGCGGCGCTGTATGACATTGTCGAAGACGTCGAACAAAGCGGCATTGAGCGCGCACCCGCACTGCAAGGCGCGCTCACGGCGCGGGTCAGGCGCACGCCGGCGCTGGCCCGCATGACGGTGCTCGACGCCAGCGGGACCGAGATCATCGCCTCGCTCACGCCGCCGCCCGGCCAGCAAGGCGCGGCCATGCTGGCGGGCCCGACGGGGGCCGCCGGCAGCCTGTCGCCGGCAACCCGCAACGCCGCCCTCGACTGGCACCGCCGCAATCCCGGCCCCGCCCCGCACCTGTCAGATCCCGTACTCGAACATGGCGCCTGGGTGCTGCCCCTGTCGCGCCAGGTGGTACGGGCCGACGGCGTGCTGGACGGCGTGGCCGTCGCCACCGTCCGCCTTGATGCCTTCCAAACTTACTTTGGGGAATTCGATATCGGCGCCGACGGCGTCTTTTTACTGGCGCTGGACCGCGGCGTGCTGGTGGTGCGCCGTCCTTACCGGCCCGAACTGACGGGCAGCGACATCCGGCGCGGGCCCGTGTTCAAGCTGATCGCCGAAAAAGGCAGCAATGCGACGGCGGTGTTGCTGGGGCTGCAGGACCAGACCCGCCGCACCTACAGCGTGCGGCGGGTGGCCTCCCATCCCCTGATCGTGGTGGCCGCCCTGGCCCACCATGAGGTGCTGGGCGCCTGGTACCGCAGCACGGCGGCGGAAAGCGCGGTGCTGGCGGTGGCGCTGGCGGTGCTGTTCAAGGGTACCCGCATGCTGCTGGCCCAACTGGCGCTGCGCGACCAGGCCGAGGCCCGTTCGCGCCGCCTGCAAAAGGAACTCGAACGCAGCAACCGGGCATTGCGCGACATGGCCATGAAAGATGGGCTGACGGGCCTGTCGAACCGGCGTGAACTGGACAGCCAGCTGGACATGGAGATGGCGCGCGCCAGCCGGGCCTCGTCGAGCCTGGCGCTGGTGATGCTCGATGTGGATTTCTTCAAGCTGTACAACGACACCTACGGCCACGCCGCCGGCGACGCCTGCCTGCGCTCGGTGGCCCACGCCATCGACGCCAGCGGACGCCGCCCGGGCGACACGGCAGCCCGCTTTGGCGGCGAAGAGTTCGCCATCCTGCTGCCGTCGACCGACCTGGCCGGCGCCCGGGCCGTCGCCATTGCCGTGTGCGAAGCGGTGTCGAACCTGCAGCTGCCGCATGCCGCGAGCGAACTGGGCGTGGTCACCGTCAGCGCCGGGGTGGCGACCCTGCGGCCCGGCCCGCACAGCCGCTCCAGCGAGCTGATCGAAGCAGCCGACCGCGGCCTGTACCTGGCCAAGGCGGCCGGGCGCAACCGGGTCGGCAACGCCGAGCCGGCACTCTAGATCCGCGTCGAGCGTCATTACACGCCTCTGCTACTACCCCGATTACTGCGCCAGCCGGAACAGTCCATTGCGCCAGCAAGGCTTTGCGCCGTGCCGGTGCCGCTTGAAAATGGCTGCAACGAACGTGAACAGACACAGGGAACAGCATGGACCACAGCAGCATTTTTCACGAAGGCCAGCGGGCGGTGCAGGAGCGTACAGGCCAGACCAGCATTGCCATCCGCAATGCAGCCATCCTCTCCGACACTGTGATCGGCGGCGCCCGTCTTTTCATCGGACAGCAGTTCATGGTGGCCCTGGGCAGTGTCGACGAACGGGGCGCGGTCTGGTCCTCGCTGCTGTTCGGTCCTCCCGGCTTCATGCACACCGAGGATGGCGTGCACATCGCCATCGATGTGCCGCCCAGCCAGCGTGACGGCTGGGACCCGCTGTGGGACAACATCGACGGCAACAGCGACATCGGCATGCTGTTCATCGACCTGGGCACGCGGCGCCGCTACCGGGTCAATGGCCGGGTCGCGCGCATCGACGGCCAGGGCATCACCGTGGCCGTGAAGGAAGCCTTTCCCAACTGCCCCAAATACGTCCAGCGGCGCCAGCTCATCAGCCTGGGCGAGACCGCCATCGACGATGACGTCACCCGCGGCACCGAACTGAACGGGGAGCTGGGGGCACTGATGGCCGGCGCCGACACCGTGTTTCTGGCCAGCCATCATCCTCGCACGGGCGCCGATGTCTCGCACCGGGGCGGCAACCGCGGTTTTGTGCACATGGTCGATGCGCACACCATCCGCCTGCCCGATTACCAGGGCAACAGCATGTTCAACACACTGGGCAATTTTCAGATCGATCCCAGGGCCGGACTATGCATTCTCGATTTTGCCAGCCAGCGCCTGCTGCAATTGTCCGGCAGCGCCACTGTACTGTGGGACCAGCCGGACCCGCACAACGAAACGCGCGGCACCGGGCGGGTGCTGGAAGTGGCGGTCGACAGCTGGATCCTGCGCAGCGTGCCCCAGCAGCTCGAATGGCAGTATCTCGATCCCTCGCCGTATTTACCGCAGACTGATTAATTGCACCCGCCTGGTCGCATGGGCGGGATTTTCGACCCCACCACCGCATCGGAGACTTTCATGAGCAATCCAGAAGCACGGCCCCCCTTTCCCCCTTTCACCCACGCCAGCGCGATCGAGAAGGTAAGGCTGGCCGAGGATGGCTGGAACAGCCGCGACCCGGTTAAAGTCAGCAAGGCCTACACCCATGACAGCGCCTGGCGCAACCGCGCCGAGTTCGCCACCGGCCGCGATGAGATCGTCGCCTTCCTGTCGCGCAAATGGGCCAAGGAACTTGATTACAGGCTGATCAAGGAACTGTGGGCCGTCGAGGGCAACCGGATTGCCGTGCGCTACGCTTACGAGTGGCATGATGACTCCGGCAACTGGTTCCGTTCCTACGGCAACGAGAACTGGGAGTTCGACGCCGACGGCCTGATGCAGCGCCGCTTCGCCTGCATCAACGACATGCCGATCAAGCTTGAAGAGCGCAAATTTCACTGGCCGCTGGGGCGCCGGCCGGACGACCACGCGGGGCTGAGCGAACTGGGCTTGTAGGCAGGCGCACTGTCAATACAGGCGAAGCGGGGTGCGGACGCAAAACGGGGGGCGCCGCACACCTTGTCAAATTATGTTCCATAATGCACAAGTTGGATCGGGGCGCGGGTGACATCGCGCCTGCCGCCGCATGCACGATTGAGCGTGCTCACATGCTCGCGCGGCGGCGCATCCACACTATGACAAAAATCGGAGTAAACAATATGCGCCTGCTTCTCATCATCCCCTTCATCGCCCTGTTATGGGTGCCGTTCTATAACCACGATTTACCGGCCCTGTTCGGCTTTCCCTTCTTTTACTGGTATCAGCTGCTGTGGGTGCCACTCACGGCCGGCATGATCTGGATTGTGTACGTCTACCAGGCCAAGGCCGGCGACCATGATGCGGAGGCGCCATGAGCATGCAGACCGCAGCAGCAGTAGCGCCGGCCGCACCGGCCGCGGCGGCCACCACCGCCGTCCCGGCCGGCATCAACTGGGAGGCGCTGGCCGTCTTCGCTTTTTTCTTCCTGCTCGTCACCGTGCTGGGCTTCTGGGCCTCGCGCTGGCAGACCGGTAAAAAGCCGGGCGCCGGCGGCGCCAAGCACGACGGCGACGCCAACCTCGACGAATGGGGCCTGGGCGGACGCAATTTCGGCACCTGGATCACCTGGTTCCTCGTCGGCGGCGATTTTTATACGGCCTACACCGTCATCGCCGTGCCGGCCCTGGTCTACGCGGTGGGCGCCTATGGCTTCTTCGCCCTGCCCTACACCATCCTGGTCTACCCCATCGTCTTCGTCATCATGCCCAAGCTGTGGCATGCGGCGCACAAGGCGGGCCACGTCACGGCGGCCGACGTCGTCTACGGGCGCTATCAGTCGCGCCCGCTGGAACTGGTGATTGCGCTGACCGGCGTACTGGCCACCATGCCCTACATCGCGCTCCAGCTGGTCGGCATGGAAGTGGTCATCAAGGCGCTCGGCCTGACCGGCGAACTGCCGCTGGCGGCCGCCTTCATCATCCTGGCCCTGTACACCTACGCGGCAGGCCTGCGCGCCCCGGCCCTGATTGCCTTCGTCAAGGACCTGATGATCTACATCGTGGTGCTGGTGGCGGTGATCCTGGTGCCGATGAAGCTGGGCGGCTATGGCGTGGTGTTCCAGACCGCCAGCGACGCGTTTGCAGCCAAGGGCGGCGCCACCGGCCTCTTGTTGCAGCCCCAGCAGTTCCTGCCCTTCGCCACCCTGGCGCTCGGCTCGGCCCTGGCTGCCTTCATGTATCCCCACACGCTGACCGGCATCTTTGCCGCCAAGAGCGCCGACACGATCCGCAAGAACGCCGTGTTCCTGCCGATCTACACCGTGCTGCTGGGCCTGATCGCCCTGTTGGGTTACATGGCCTACGCGGCCCACATCACCGTCAAGAGCAATAACGACGTGGTGCCGGCCCTGTTCAATGCCCTGTTCCCGTCCTGGTTCGCCGGCTTCGCCTTTGCCGCCATCGCCATCGGCGCGCTGGTGCCGGCTGCCGTGATGTCGATCGGCGCCGCCAACCTGTTCACCCGCAACTTCTGGAAGCCTTACGTCAACCCGGCCGTCACGGCCCAGGGCGAAGCGAAAGTGGCCAAGCTGGTCTCGCTGGTGGTCAAGGTGGGCGCCCTGGTGTTCATCCTGTTCGTGCCGACCAAGTTCGCCCTCGACCTGCAATTGCTGGGCGGCGTGTGGATCCTGCAGACCTTCCCGGCTGTCGTGTTCGGCCTGTTCTTCCGCTGGTTCGGCGCCCGCGCGCTGATGGCCGGCTGGATCGTCGGCATCGTCGGCGGCAGCGTGATTGCTTTTTCCGACGGCGTCAAACCGGTGCACACCCTGCTGATCGGCGGCGACAAGTACACCGTCTACACGGGCCTGCTTGCCCTCTTGCTCAACATCGCCGTCGCCGTGGTGGTGCAACTCGTTGCCGGTGGCAAGAAACAGCCAGCGCTGGCGCCCGCCCGCTGATTGCCTGACGGCTGATCCGCTACGCCCCTGACACCGCGCGTGTCAGGGGCGTAGCGGAGAACCGGCCTTGTACCCCCAAAGCTCTCCGCAGTGCCCCCTGATACAGTCACGTGTCAGGGGCATAGCGGAGAACCGGCTACATAACCCAAGCTTTCTGCCGCGACAATCGTCGTCGAGCGGGGCAATTCCAGCGGCAGCTTGATCAAGCCCGCCACCGCCTTGTACGCCACCGGCCTGCATGCCGTGCCACTGTCCGGTTCACAGATGCGCACCCGCACGAAGCGGATGCAGCTGGCGTCGTTCGGGTCGGCCGTGCAGATGTGCCGGTTCTTCGACGGGCAGGACGGCATTTTCGCGGAGGCGATGGGCGTGGGCGTCAAGGTGCCGTCGCTGGCGCGCAGCAGCGCCAGGTAGTCGACCGCGACATGCTTGTCGCTGACCGGGTCGCCGAACTGCAGGGTGCCGGGAGTGTGGCGCAGCACTGCGCGCTGGCGTAGCGCATTCATGGCGTAGCTGTCGTGAAAATCCGTCACGGCCGCTTCCTGCGCGCCCCGCCGCGTCACTTCCTGCAGGGTATTGAACATATACAGCACGCGTGCCACTTCCACGATGTCCAGCACCAGCAGCACAAAGGCGCCCAGCACCAGGGCGTATTCGACCAGGTAGGCGCCGCCGTGTTTGCGCCCGGATTTGCGTACGGGCTTGCGTGCCTCTGCGCGGGTGGCCGCGCTGCGCTCAGCGGGCCACATGATCGAGATGCGCCGTGGCGCTCAGGTGCAACAGGCCGCGCAGGCCGCTCCAGGCGGGCAGCACGGGGTCCAGCAGGTCGATCCCCATCGTCACCGTCACCACCTTCGGATCAGCCGATTCGCCGCACGCGCCGTCGTCGCAGCTGACGACGCAGTCGATGGCGCCCAGCGGGCCCGACGCCAGGTCCGCAGTTTCGCTGGCCGCGATCCAGCGCGCCACCTGCACCGAGGGCTCGGCCGCCCCGGGGCTGCGCAGATCGGACTGGGGGACGGTGGCCATGAAGCGGGCCGCATCCTGGGCCGCTTTCTGCGCCACCGTGTAATGCCAGAATGATCGTCCGCACAGCACGCTGCCCGCCAGTACCGTCACCAGCAGCGGCAGCACCAGCGCCAGTTCGACTGCCGCCACGCCGCGCTGGTGGAAGCTGCGGGCCCGTCCATATTCTTTCGCTTTCATGCTACTACTCCTTTCTTTCAAGCAAAGTGGCCAGGCTGTCCTCGGGCACCAGGCCCGTGAACTCGGCGGGAATGCTGGTGGCGCTGGCCGGCGCCGTCATGAAGAACTGCCCGATCGCCAGCACCTTCGCGCTGCCCGTGCTGGCGCCGGCCGGGCTCATCGGACAGGCCAGCAGCGGCACATTGAGCACGCGCCGCAACGGCAGGCCCGGCTGGTAGGCGGCAGGCGGCGACTGCCTCAGGCCGGCGTTGCTGTACTGGGCAGCCGTGGCCAGGGCGGCGATATTGCGGTCGGCCGGCGCATTGCCGCTCTTGCAGCTGTCGTACTGGCCGAAGCGCGCATTGAGCTGGGTGTAAAGCTGCTTGAGCGGAAACGGCCGCGCCACATTGACAGCGCCGCCATTCAACTGCGGCATCGACATCGCGCCCGTGCAGACATAAGGCGCCGCCACCTGCCAGCCCAGGTTGGTCGAGGCATTGACGGCGCCGCCCACGGGATCAATCGGATCGACCAGGAAGGTATCGACCGTGGCAGGGCCCGCCTTGATGTGCGCGAGGTCGTAGGCGACGCCTTTCTGGTAGCCGAAACCGCTGGTGGCCGCCGCCGCATCGATGGCGCACACGGCCAGCGGCGTGACACCAATGGCGCCCCGCCCCGCCACCGCCCGGCCCGTCACGCGCAGGCTGGCGAAACGGGGCGAGAGCAGTTGCATCAGCATGGCGTCGACCGCGTTCAGGCCGCCGTCGATGGCGCCCGTGTCCACCCGCGCGTAGAGCAGGCGCGCGGGATTGCCGGCGGCCTCCGTGCCGCTGCGCCACACCCCGCCAGCATCGCCAGCATCGCCAGCGGGCATGGCGGCAAACGTCAGCGCCTTATCGGACCAGCTGACGGCCGTGCTGGAATAGCGGTAGAGCAGGCTTGCCGCCAGGGTGCGCGCCCGGGCCTGGGCACGGGCGATGCCGGGGGCGGTGCCGTCGAGTTGCGCGGCGGCCGTCATGGCGGTGGCCTGGGCCAGGTTTTGCAGTTCGGCTTTCCGGTTGATCAGCCGGGCCAGGTCCAGCGCCAGCGCACACAGTCCCAGCAGGACAATCAGCAGCAGGGTCGTCACGATGGCGATGCTGCCGCCCTGTCGCCTCACTGGCTTGCCGCTGCCCCGTTCGATGCAGACCATGGCCCGCCTCCTTTCCAAGCAGAATGCCCGCCAGGGCAAGCGTGCACAGGCGGTGCGAATTCAGCTTAGCGACGCTCACAGCCATGCATTTGCGATAAGACAGAGCCTGGTGGGATCAGGGCACCGCTGCGGCGGGAGAAAACACGCTGCGAAAAGCGGCCAGTGCGGCCGGGTGGTAGACGGTGGCATGGCCTTCGTCGGGCCAGGCACGGACGCTCAAGCGCAGACCGGGTGTCTGCGCCAGGCGTGCGGCCAAGTCGACACCATTGATCACCAGGCCGGCGTCACGGCTGGTGGCAATCGCCAGTGTCTTGCCCGTTTTGAGCGAATGGGCAAATGCAGCTGCAGCCAACTGCCGCGCCAGCGCCCCGTCGTTCCACCACAGGCTGGGGTCGATGGCGATATAGATATCGAACATGTCGGGCGCCAGCGCCAGCGTTTCCAGCACGAACAGGCCGGCCAGCGACTCGCCCACGATGGCGGTGGCGCCCGTGATGCGGTAACGCCGTGCGATTTCCGGCATCAGTTCCTCGCGCATGAAACGGCGAAACGCAGCCGAGCCACCCACGCGGGGCGCAATGGCGCGATCCTTCGGGTTTGTCGTCAGCCCCGTCAGATCACGCCGCCGCTCGGTGTTTTCTATCCCGACCAGCAGTTGCGCTCGGGTGGTGCCGTTGCTGGCGCCCACTTGCAAGAGGCCGGCGACATGCAGGAAATCCTCGTCCATGCCGCCGTCCGGCATATACAGCACCGGCAGTGGCAGCTTAGCCATGCCGCGTGGAATGTACACATTGATGCGGCGCTGTTCGCCAAGGATGGCGGAGGCGATCGTGAAGGTCTCGCCTATCACCAGCGGCGTGGCGCTGGTGGCGCGTGAATCTTCCAGCGGCGCGGCGCTGATGGAGCGTGAATCTTCCAGCGGCGCCGCCATCACGCCGCCCGTGCACAGGGCCACGACCAGTGAAGCGGCAAGCAACTTCATGCCGATGGCGCCGGCACACCAGGGCCGGCAGACGGAAATTTGCGGAAGTGGGCGCCGGCCTCGAGCCGCTCCGCCAGCGCAGCGATGGCCGGATGGCGCGCCGCCGAAACCTGTTCGGCCAGCATGGCCTGGCTGAATTCCCACACCACCGCCGTCGTCATCGCCGCATGCTGGCGCGCATCATCGAACAGGGCTGGCTGCTGCACGACCAGGGCCTCCAGCGCCGTCCAGGCCGCCAGCATCTGGGCCTGCACCCGCTCGCACCAGGGTTCATATTGCTTCTCAAGGGGGCGCAATTTTCTCTCGTAGACCAGTTGGGCGCCCTTCTCGCAGGCCGCCAGGGCCAGGCCTACCGCGTGAAAGGCTGCCTGCCGCGCTGCCGGATCCGCCGGCCACAGCCGCACCGCGCTCTGGCTTTCCGCAAACTGCAGGATCAGCGAGGAATCCATCAGCGCCGTACCGTCCGGACACAGGTAGGTCGGCGCCTTGACCACCGGATTGATCGCGCGAAACTGCTCGAATGTGGAAAACACGGACAGCGATTCGTGCTGGAACGGCAGGCCCAGCACCTCGAGCGCAATCGCGACCCGCCGTACGTAGGGCGAGTCGAGCATGCCGACGAGACAGGGCAAGGGAGCAGCCGCAACGCCAGCAACTAGGCTCACGCGTTCTGCCCGTTGCACAGCGACGCCGCCTGCGCCTGTTCCGGCGTGACATCCTTGATGTGGGTGGCGATCGACCAGCTGTGGCCAAACGGGTCCGTCAGCGCGCCGAAGCGGTCGCCCCAGAACATGTCGCCCGGCGGCATTTTGACGGTGGCGCCTTCGGCCACGGCCTTGGCAAACGCGGCGTCGACATCCTCGACATACAGGTGGATGCCGACCGGGCTGTTCTTGAGTGCCGCCGGCCCCATCGCGCCCCAGGCGGGATTTTCGTCCATCAGCATCAGGGCCGAGTTACCGATGCGCAGCATGGCGTGCATCAGTTTGCCATCGGGCATGGTCAGGCGGCTCAGTTCGACAGCGCCAAACGCGCGCTGATAGAAATCGATGGCGTCGGCGGCGTTGGCGCAGATCAGGTGCGGGGTCAGGCTGTGCATGCCGTCGGGAATGGGCTTGACGGCGGGGGTGCTTGCAGTGTCCATGTAAGTCTCCTGGGTTGAAGTTTTGTTTATAGTGCTTTTAGTGGTTTATTCAACTGTGTGCGCCAGGCTGCGGGATCGGGCGAGGCCTCCGGCCCCATCACGTACACTTCCCAGAAATCAGGGCGGGTGGCGAAACCATGCGCCTGCACCCAGCCCAGCAATCCTGCCCAGCCGTTTGCCAGTCCAGCATAATCGCCTTCCAGCACGGCGCGCGCCACCCTGCCCGCTGGCAAGGTCGATGCCTGCATCCGCCCGCCCGGCGCGACCGGCGCGGCGACCGGCACGCCCACTTCAAAACTGAAGCGATCAGGGTGCATGGCAAAGTGGCGCGAAAACAGGGGCCCGGCCTGGCGCAACTGCTGGGCCGCCAATTCACGCATGAGTTCGGCGATGGCCGGTCCCATTTCCGCCTGCATGGCGCTGCGGGCAATATCGAGGCGGATCACCGCGGTGTGTTGTTCGTCAACGGTGACAATGGTGGGCGGCGCTTCAAACATGGGCAGTCTCTCGCAAGGGTTCAGCGCAACAGGGACCGGGCAGCCGGTTCCAGCAGCAGGGTTTCCGGGGTGCGGAGCAGGCTTTTATAAAGTGGCGCAAACAGCGCGTCGCGCCACTGCACATCCTGTCCAAGATTTTCATTGTAGCGCTGCCAGGCGGCCCGATCGGCGAAATGGGCAAACCAGACGAAGGCGTTGACGTTTTCCCGCACGGGCAGGCGGGCAAAGGTGTTCGGGCTTTTTTCGCTGACGAAACTGCCAAGCATGCTCGCCCCGTTGCGCTGGAATACGGGGGCCAGCGCGCCATTGAAATGGGCGATGAAATCTCCGCTCACTTCCTGCTTGAAGTAATAAATGGTGGCCACCACCAGGCCTTGTTGCGGCAGGCTCGCCGTCTGCGGCGCGCGCGTGCTTGCATCGACATTGAAACCACTGTTTGCCTGCGCCGGGCGCAGCAGCAGCACGTCGTCATTGTCGTACAGGGTGGCGTTGGCCTCGTCGCGCCAGCGCTTCCACACGGGCCCGCCATAAAAATCCGTCAGCGCCTGCTGGCGCGCCGGCATCGAGGGAAAACCACGCAGCCAGGTGTAACGGTGCGGATCGTTGTGATCGCGAAACAGGCCAAGCACCTCGATGCCCACCGCTTCCTGCGACTCGATGAATTCCCGCTCGAACAGTTTGATCAGCACATCGCGCTTGCCGGGATAGGTGATGTACTGGCGCAGTTCGACCACCTGGCAGCAGGCGGCATCGACGGCGGGCGCGGGGTTGCCGAGCGCGAGGGCGTGGGCGGACAAGGCGAGCAGGGAGGAAGTCATGGGGCAGCCTTAAAAAAGATGCCCCCACCTTAACAAGCAAGCTATCCTAGCGCTAGCGCCAGTTCGTGACGATTTTTTGGAACCACTGGATGATTCAGTATTTACGGATATGAATATCGATGGATTATAAAATCCTGCTCACGAGTTTT
>JBJMVV010000098.1:0-7416 GCA_045810505.1 Massilia sp. | reverse complement strand
TCCCCCCCACCCTCACCAAGGCGGACTTTGCGGCCCTGTCCGAATTTCGCTATCAAATCCGCCGTTTCGAGCGCTTTTCGGAAAATGCGGCCCAGGCCGAGGGGATCACCCCGCTGCAATATCTGCTGCTGCTGCACATCAAGGGCTACGAGGGGCGCGACTGGGCGACGGTGGGCGAACTGGCCGAACGGTTGCAGGCGCAGCAGCATGGGGCGGTGGCGCTAGTGACGCGCTGTGAAGGGGCCGGCCTGGTGCGGCGCCAGGTCAATGCGCTCGACCGGAGAAAGGTGGAGGTGCACCTGCTGCCGGCCGGCGAGGCCGTGCTGGCGCGGCTGGCGGCAATACACCGGGCCGAATTGCAGTCGCTGAGCGACGTGTTCACCCTGCGCAAGCTGGCGCTGCAGCCATGAAGATCGACGCCCGCCGCGATTTCAATGGCGATGCGCGGGTCGATCAAACCTGGATCGGCAGACTGGCAAAAATACGACGCCATGCCCGCTTTGCTTGTCTTCGCGGACGCAGCGGCCTACACTTGGTTCTCCAGTCGGGCTACCCCAACTTCCAGTCAGGTGAGCATGAAACTTCGCGTTCTTCTCGTCGTTGTGGCATGGCTGATGCCGCTGTCGTGCAGGGCCGATATCATCGTCGACTGGAACCAGGGCGCGAACGCGGCCCTGTCCGCTGACGGTCCCCAGGTGGCCGGCAACCCCATCATCATGGCCCGTTCGCTGGCGCTGATGCATGTGGCGATGTTCGATGCCATCGATGCCTGCGATCCCCACGGTCCCCACTTCAAGCACTATCTGGGCGCCCTGCCCGCCTCGCCAGGTGCGTCGCCGCAGGCAGCGGCGCATGCGGCGGCGCGCGCGGCGCTCATTGCGCTTCATCCCCGCCAGCGCACGGCCATCGAAACCCTTTACGGGCAAGCCTTGGCCTCGCTGGCGGACGATGCCGCCAAAGCTGCCGGCATTGCGCTGGGAGAGAAGGCGGCGCAATTGCTCCTGGCCGAGCGCCAGAACGACGGCAGCTTCGACACGGTCGATGCTTACCGTCCCCACACGGCGCCCGGGACCTACGTCCCCACCGGGCTGCCCGTGGTGAGCAATGTGGCGCTGCGCCGCCCCCTGGTCTTGCAGGATGTCGCGCAATTTCGGCCGGGCCCGCCGCCTGCGCTGGACAGCGCAACGTGGGCGCGCGACTTCAATGAGACCCGTGAATGGGGCGGGGCCGGCAGCAAGCGGCGCAGCGTGGCGCAAACGGAAACGGCGCGCTTCTGGGAGCTGCTCGGTACGCCTGCGTGGAACCAGATCGCCCGCAATCTGTCAGCGCAGCGAGCGATGGCGCTGCCCGAGCGGGCACGCATGTTTGCCCAATTGAACATGGCAATGTTCGATGCCTACCTGGCCGTGTTCGACAGCAAGTACCACTACAATTTCTGGCGGCCTCTCACCGCCATCCGCAATGGCGACCGGGACGGCAACGACGCCACCGAACGCGATGCGAGCTGGCGTCCCCTGATCGACACCCCGCCCCATCCCGAGTATCCCTGCGCCCATTGCGCCGCCGATGGCGCGGCCGGCGCCATCATCAAGGCCGCGTTCGGCGCCGGCACCCTGCCTTCCTTTGTCGTCACCAATACGGCGATGCAGGATGCAAGCCATGCCTACCTGAGCGTGCACGAGGTGCAGGAAGAAGTCGCCATGGCGCGCATCTGGGGCGGCGTTCACTTCCGTAACAGCAACGAAGCCGGTGACCTGCTGGGCAGCAAAGTGGGCGACTACGTGCTGGGCGCGACTTTTAAAAAGCTGCCGTAGGGCCCTTCAATCTGTCAGCGCTGCGCCCGCAGATTCGCATCGGCCAGCGGCCAGCTACGCGCCAGTTCGCCATCGACGGCGCGGGCCGCATCGCGCTTGCCCTGCCCTTGCAAAGCCGCACGCAGGCCGCTCAAGGCCCAGCCGCTGCCGGGACGCGTCGCCAGCGCCTCCCGGTAGGTTTTTTCCGCCTCGGCGTGCTGCTTTAATTGCAGCTGCATGGCGCCCAGGCGAAGGCGGGGGGCGCCTGCCAGCATGGGTGGTTCGGCGTAGTCGTCGATCTCCGAGGCGGCCGTGACCGCTTTGGCCTGCCGGGCCAGCGCTTCCTTGCTGTCGCCGGCGGCCAGCGCCAGCTCGGCGCTTAACTGGTCCTGGGCGGTATCGACGAAGCCGCGCACCATCTTGCCCATGAAATCATCGCCCGTGTATTTTTTCAGCAGGGGCGCCGCGGCCAGCGCCAGTCTGGTTTGCGCATCCCTGGCTTCGCCGATCCGATGGCTGCGCGCAAAGGCGATGCCGCGCGACATCTGCGCCAGCACGGTGGCCATGCCTTTTTCGCCGCGCGGCAAGGGCTCGGCCAGCACGGCATCCCAGCGCTGCAGCTGCACCAGCGTCAACAGGGGCAGGCTGCGTTCGTATTCGCCGTATTCATGGTCGCCCTTGCCGTGCGCGGCTTTCGTGCGCGCGGTCGCGAGCGCCAGTTCGCTGCGCCCTTCCATCAGCGCGCCATACCACTCGAAATGGAGGTTGTGGCTGCGCCAGTCCTTGCTGATCTTGAAATTCTGGCGCTGCAATTCCGCATCCATTGCGTCGTCGGCCGCCACGGCCTGCTGGTTGACGCGGGTGGCGTCGGCGTAGCGGCCCAGGTTGGCGTAGGTGTGCGAAGGCATGTGCACCAGGTGGGGCGACTTGGGCGCCAGACGGCCCAGGCGGTCTGCGGCGGCCTCGGCGCGACGCGCGACGGTAACGGCGTCGACCACGTGGATCATGTAGTGGTTCAGGCCCACATGCTCGGGATGGCGCACCAGGCCCGCTTCGACCAGGTCGGCCAGGTCGCCGATGCGGCCAGCCGGTTTGCCAGTGGCGTGGTCCCACCAGAATCCGCGCGTGGCGACCATTTCGGCTTCGGCGTAGACCGACAGCACATCGGGATCATCAACAAAACGGGCGGAGACGTCGCGCATGCGTTCGGCGTAGGCAATGTCGAGGGGATCGGCCTTTTCGCCCCCCGCCTTGCCGCCGGCGCGGCACATGGCGGCGGCGATCGCCACTTCCGGCGCCGATTTGGCCTGGCCGTAGCGCAGCACCAGCGAATCAATCAGGGCCAGGTCGCGCGGCGAGGCGCCGGTACTGTGCGCGCGGGCGTAGCTGGCGTACTTGATCGCTTCCTTGAGATCGCCGCGGTCGGGGTCGTTGATGTTCGGCCCCATCTGGTAGGCCACGCCCCAGGCGCACAGGGCGCAGTCGGGATCCTGGGCCAGCGCGGCCTTGAAGGCGCGGATGGCCTCCTCGCCATTAAAAGCGTAGACCTGGGCCATGCCTTGCGCAAACAGGACGCGCGCCGCCGGCTTGGCCTTCGAGGGCTGCAGGGTGCTGGCGCCAAAGCCGTCGATGACGGGCGCGCGCGCCGTACGGTCAATCTGCAACTGCGGCGTGCTGCAGGCGCTGATGACAGCGGCGGCGATGGCGAGAGGCAGCAGGCGGCTGCGGGCGGTGGCAGGCGGGGACGCGGACATGGTCGAATCCTTGCGGGAAGAGATCCTAATCATCATGCCATTGAATCACCAGGGCGTCGAACGGTTTGCCGGGGCTGCCGTAATTTGCTCACCGCCCCGTCATTTGCAGCAGCGTGGGATCAGTATCCGTGCAACATGAAATCAATGCAGGACTGCGCCATCAGCTGCTCGCTGGACGAGAGGCGCCCGGCCGGCTGGCGCAGCAACACGGCTGGCACGGCGAGGAAATTCGGCGTGTCGAGCACATAGTCGTGTGGCCCCACTTCCACCAGGGTATGGGCGCCCTGCAGCAGTGGCCGGGGCGCGCTGTGGCGGTAGAGGGGAATGCACAGGCGGGTGGCCAGGCGCACGAAATCGCTTTGCACGTCCACGAACAAGGCGTGGGTCGCCGCCCGGTTCGGGTTGGCGTAGATATCAAATCTTGGCATCAGGATCGTTGAGCAGTTCAGGGTGCTCGTCAAGATAGCGCTGTAATTGTTCGGCGGCGGTGCCGGCCTGTTCCACTTGCGCCGCGTGCTGTTCGAGCGCTTCACGGTTGTCCAGCGCCCATTGGGTGCAGCCATCGTAGCCACCGGGAGGCACCCAGCCGTCGGGCGCATCGACGAGTGGCGCCACGCGCCCGGCCGTCGGCACAACGCGCACGGGGATCAGTTCGAAGCGCCCGTCTGCATGGGCCGTGACTTCATACAGCTTGCCCGCGTGCTTTTTGCCCAGTGATATTTGGCCACTGTTGCCGACTTCCTTCAACATCATGTTCTCCATCATGCCATCATGCCTCATGATACCGAAAAAAAGGCCGCAACTGGCGTGTGACCTGAGATGCATCAAATCTGCTTGACAGCGTCGCAAGGTCAACCTATATTTCACCATTCAGTTAATTAAACGATTGGTGTAATACGGTGCAAGACCACCTCAGCCTGACCTTTTCCGCCCTCGCCGACCCGACCCGGCGCGCCATGCTGGCGCGGCTGTCGCAGGGGGAGGCGAACGTGTCGGAACTGGCCCAGCCTTTTTTGGACGAGATGAGTTTGCCCGCCATCACCAAGCACTTGCAGGTACTCGAAAAAGCCGGCCTCATCACCAAGACACGCAATGCGCAATACCGCACTTGCAAGCTCAACGGGGACGGACTCAAGGATGCGGCCGGATGGATCGAGCAGTACCGCGTGTTTTGGGAAGAAAGTTTCGATCGCCTGGAGGCTTATCTGAAAACCGTTACTTCCAGCACGACTACCTCCTCATCGAAAGGGCCAGACAATGACAACGACCAATGAATCGAACGACGTGCACGAAATCCGCCTCGTGCGCACTTACGACGCACCCGTGCAGGCCGTGTGGGATGCCTGGACCAATCCGGCCAAGATAGCGCAGTGGTGGGGACCGCGCGGCTACAGCACGGTCTCGCACAGCCAAAACGTGCGGGTCGGCGGCGCCTGGCGCTACACCATGCACGGTCCCGATGGCGTCGACTGGCCCAGCAAGATCACCTACCTGGAAGTCGAACCGCTGGCCAGGCTCGTCTACGACCACGGCGGCGACGACGCGAACCCGCCCCTGTTCCGCGTCACCGTGCTGTTTTCCGAAGAAGCCGGCAAGACGCGCATGGAAACCACCATGCACCTGGCCAGCAAGGAAGCCGTCGAGCAGACCCGCCACATCATCAGGCAGGCCGGCGGCGAGTCCACCTGGGATCGCCTGGGCGAATTCATCGACCTCAGCGTGTTCGGCCGTGAACGCTTCATCATCAACCGCAGCTTCGATGCGCCGCTCGAGACCATGTTCGCCATGTGGACCAAACCGGAACATTTCTGCCGCTGGCTGGCCCCCACCGGCATGGAGATGCGTTTTATCCGCCCCGACATCGGCGAAGGCCAGACCAGTCTGTATGTCATGACGGGCAATGGCATGACCATGTACGGCCGCGCGCACTACGAGGAAATCCGCGCGCCGGACCGTATCGTCTACACCCAGCAATTTTGCGACGAACACGAGAACCTCTCGCGTCATCCGATGGCGCCGACCTGGCCGGCCACCATGCGCAGCGTGGTCGAACTGTTCGCCGAGGGACCGGACCGGACCCGCGTGAAAGTAAGCTGGGAAGTGGTGGGCGAAGCGAGCGCGGAAGAAATGGCCACCTTCACCAGTTCGCGCGCCGGCATGACGATGGGCTGGCGCGGTTCGTTCGACAAGCTCGACGCCTACCTGGCCGAGCAAGCCGTGGCGGCCTGAGCAGTTCCTAGCGTGGCGCCAGCGGCAGTTTCACCGTAAAACTGCTGCCGGTGCCGCTGCCTTCGCTGAAGGCGGTCACGCTGCCGTCATGCATTTCCACCAGGCGTTTGACCAGCGACAAGCCGACGCCCAGGCCGCCCTGGGCGCGGTGCATATTGTGGCCGACCTGGTTGAACATCAGGAAAATGGTCGACAGGGAATCGACCGGAATGCCGATGCCGTTGTCGGCCACCGTGATGCAGACCTGCTCGCCTTCGCGCGCGACCGTCAGCGTGATGCGTCCGCCCAGCGGGGTGTACTTGGCTGAATTGTTCAGCAGGTTCGACAGCACCTGGGCGATGCGGGTGGGATCGGCGTCCAGCACCAGCGTGTCATCGGGCTGCTCGACCAGCAATTGATGGCCGCCCCGTTCGATGAAGGGCGTGCTCGTTTCAATCGCGGCGGCCAGCAGGCGCCGCACCTCGACGGGCGACTTCTGCAATTCTATTTTGCCGCCGCTGATGCGCGCGACGTCCAATAAATCATCGATCAGGCGCACCATCTGCGCGACCTGGCGCTCCATCATGGCGCGGATCTTGGCGACGGCGGCCGCATTGTCGCCGCCCAGTTTTAATACGGTCAGGCCGGAACTGATGGGTGCGAGTGGATTGCGCAGTTCATGCGCGAGCGTGGCCAGAAACTCGGATTTGCGCTGATCCGCTTCGGACAGATCTTCAGCCAGTTTGCGCAGGCCTTCTTCGACCAGGCGGTCCTGGCTGATGTCCACGACAATGGCGACAAAACCCTGGAATTGCCCGTCCGCGCTGCGCACCGCGCTCAGGCTGCTGCTGGCCCACAGCAGGCTGCCGTCCGCACGTTTATATTGTTTCTGGATGACCATTCCGCCCGCGCCGGCCAGCAATTCGCGCACGGCCTGGCGGGTAATCGTCAACGAGTCGGCCGCCGTCAGCTCCGTCACCATCATGCCCAGCAGTTGCTCGCGCTGGTAGCCGAGCATGGCGCAGAATTTTTCGTTGACGACCGTGATGCGCCCTTGCGTATCGGCCTGGACCACGCCGGTGGCGGCCTGGCTGACGATATTTTCAAACCGCTCACGGCTGGCGATCAACTCCGCTTCGGCCAGCTTGCGCGCGGTAACGTCGCTCATCACGCCCAGCAGCATGGGCGGCATGCCCACCGTCGACTGCTGCGATTTACCGAGAAAATGCACCCAACGCAGGGCGCCATCGCGGCGCCACACCCGGCCCTCGAACTGGAACGGCACGCCAGTCTGGATGGTGTCGCCGAGCGCGAGCGCGAACGGGGCGGCGTCTTCCGGATGGAGAAAATCGCGCATGAAGCTGTCGGCATTGACGGACGGCTCATCGTGCTTCATGCCAAGAATATCGTAGGGGCGGGTGTTTTCCCACGTCACGGTGTCAGTGATCGGGTCCCAGCTCCACACCCCGAGTCCGGCCGCCTCGGTCGCCAGGTGGCTGCGTTGCTGTGCGCGCTGCAAGGCTGCATGGGTGCTTTTCTGTTCGATCAGCAGCCGATCCTGCTCGATGACAATCTTGCGCAGCTCCAACTGGGTCAGCACCTGCTGGGCCAGGGTCTTGAGGGTCTGCGCCTGCACGGGCGTCAGCCCGCCCGGCCGGGGC
>JBJMVV010000097.1:0-6988 GCA_045810505.1 Massilia sp. | reverse complement strand
GTTGATTTTGTTGGCGGGCAGTGCGGCAGTAGCGGTCGCGGTTGCGGTTGAGGTTTGATAGCCGCCGCCGAGCGCGCGGATCAGCGCCACTTCCGTCTGCAGCGCGGCGTCTTGCTGCTGCAGGCCGATGTCGTCCTGGCGCAGCAGCGACTGGCGCGCCAGCAGCACGGCGCCGCGGTCAGCCAGGCCTGCCTGCATGCGGCGGGTGTTGGTCGCGACCAGTTCGGCGCTGGACGCGCGGGTGGCCTGGTGGGCGGCTGCCTCATGTTCGAGCCCTTGCAAGGTCGCGCCTTCCTCGGCCACTTCGCCGACGGCGCGTGCGACCGCCGCGTTGTAGTCGGCAATCGCCGCATCGCGTTCGACGCGCGCTACACCAAGGTCGGCCGACAGGCGGCGGCTGTCGAACAGGGGCAGTTCAATGGCGGAACCGAGCAGCATGGTGCGGCTGTTGGGACGCAGCAGGCGGCCCAGCGAGACGGCGTCGAGGCCAAAGGCGCCCGCGAGATTGATGTCCGGGTAAAACGCTGCCTGGCTGGCCGCCACCCGGCCCAGCATGGCTTCGATGCGCCAGCGCGCCGCCTGCAGGTCGGGCCGGCGCGCCAGCAGATCCATCCCCAGCCGGGACGGCAGGCTGGCCACGCCCGCATTGACGGGCCGCGCTTGAAGCTCAAGCGCGCTGCCGGCGCTGTCGCCCACCAGCGCACGCAGGGCTTCCCGTTCGCGCGCGGCCTGCGCATCGAGGCCCAGCGCCTGTTCGCGCAAAGCGCCCAGATCGCGCTCGGCGATTTTCTGTTCATCGATATTGGCCAGTCCCCGCGCCACCCGCTGGCGGCGCTCGCCGACCAGCTCTTCCTGCAGGGCGGCCAGGGCGCGCGTCGCCTGCGCGCGGGCGCTCAAGAACTGCCAGTGAAAATAGCTCTGCGCCACGGCGGCAGCCAGGGTGCGTTCGGCCTGGGCGCGCTCGGCCAGGCGGGCATTGACTTCACCCAGGCTGGCCGCCACCTCGGCGCGGTGCTTGCCCCACCAGTCGAAGTCGTAGCCGGCTTTTACCTGCACCGAGGCGTCATTGAAAAAATTGCCGCCGATCGGTTCCGGGAACAGGCCATTGCCCGAGTAGCGCTGGCGGTTCAGGCCTGCGGCCAGGCTGGTGGAGGCGCCGCCGGCGCTGCTGGAGACGGCCAGCGCGGCGTTGGCGCCCGCCACCCGCTGGGCCGCCACGGCCAGGGTGGGACTGTCGCGCAGGGCGCGCTCGACGAGGGCATCGAGCTGCGGATCCTGATAGCGGGTCCACCAGCGCGCGTCCGGCCAGCCATCGCGGGCCAGGTGAATGCTGGCGGCGTACTGGGCGCCGGCGAAGTCGTTCACGGCCACCTGATGGGGATCGGACGGAATATGGGCGCAGGCAGCCAGCGCAAGACTGAGTAACAGGGAATATCGTTTCAGCTTCATCGTTGTTTTCATAGAAATCAATCCATCGCGGCGTGGTCGATCGCGGCCGGCGCGGCGTTTTTCGGCTTCTGCACGAGCAGCAGCAGGGGGATCACGGCCAGCGTCAGGATCATCATCAGCCAGTAATCATCGACGTAGGCGATCATCGAGGCCTGGCGGGTGATCTCGGCGTTCAGGGCGCTCATGCCGGCCCCGCTGGCGAGGTTATAGATGCTGGCCACGCCGGCATCCTGGAGGGCCGGATTAGCGTAGGTGACGTGGGCGCCCAGCGAGGCGTGCGCGATCTGGGTGTTACGCACCAACAGGGTCTGCACCAGCGCGATGCCGATGCTCGAACCGATATTGCGCACCAGGCTGTAAATAGCGGTGCCTTCGGCGCGCATCGCCGGCGTCAGGGTGGCGAAGGTGGCGGCCGACAGCGGCACGAACACCAGGCCCAGGCCCACGCCCTGGATCACGCCAGGCCAGACAATGTCGGACTGGGACAGCACCAGCGTGTAGCGCGACATCTGCCACAGGGTGAAGGCGGTGATGGCAAAGCCGATCCCCAGCAGCAGGCGGAAATCGATCTTGCCCGTCAGCCGGCCCACCACCAGCATGGCGAACATGGTGCCCAGGCCACTGGGGGCGGTAACGAGGCCCGCCAGCGCGGCCGGATAGCCCATCAGGGACTGCAGCATCGAGGGCATCAGGGCGCGGGTGGCGAACAGCACCAGGCCGACAATAAAAATGAACAGCAGGCCGGTGACGTAATTGCGATTGGCCAGCAGGCGGTAATCAAGAAAAGACTGGCCGGCCGGGCGCAGAGCGGTGTGGGCGATGAAGTAGGCTGCGCTCATGGCCAGCACGATCGCTTCAACCCAGGTTTCCAGGGAGCCGAACCAGTCGTTCTGTTCGCCCCGGTCCAGCAGCAACTGCAGGGCGCCGATGGCCAGGCTCAAGGTAATGAAGCCGAAGGCGTCGAATTTCACACGGCGCAGCGGCGCCACCGGGATGATATATTTCCAGATGCCGTAGAAGGCCAGCGCGCCCAGCGGCACGTTGATGAAGAAGACCCAGCGCCAGTTATAGCTGTCGGTCAGCCAGCCGCCCAGGGTCGGTCCCAGGATCGGTCCGATCATCACGCCCATGCCCCACACGGCCATGGCCGAACCGTGCTTTTCGCGCGGATTGATGTCCAGCAGGACCGCCTGCGACAGCGGCACCAGGGCGGCGCCAAACACGCCCTGCAGCAGGCGCGCAACGACGATCTGCAGCAGTGACCCCGATAAACCGCACAGCACTGAGGCGATGGTAAATCCCGCCACCGAGACGAGGAAGATGCGCTTGAGCCCAAAGCGGTCGCACAGCCAGCCGTTCAGGGGCGTGGCAATCGCGGCGGCGACGATGAAGGAGGTTAGCACCCAGGTGATCTGGTCACTTGATGCCGACAGGCTGCCCTGCATGTGGGGCAGGGCGACGTTGGCGATGGTGCCGTCGAGCGCCTGGATGATCGTGGCGAGCATGATCGAGATGGTGATCATGGTCCGGTTCATCACCGGCGCAGTAGTGGGCGGGGGCGCCGGCGTCATGCTTGCAGCAGCTTTCATTACAGTTCGCCGGTGGAGGCCAGCGCCAGGGTTTGCAGCTCTTCCAGCAGGGTGGTGGCGGCAAGCAGGGCGTCGCTGTCAAAATCGGCCAGCAATTCGGCGCGGAACACGTCGGCGCGCTGCTTCACTTTGGCGTACAGGGCCTGCCCGGCGTCCGTCAGGCCGATCAGCTTGACCCTGCGGTCGACGGGCGAGGCGATGCGCTCGACGTAGCCGGCGCTGACCAGGCGGTCGACCATCGCGACGATGGTCGGGCCTTCCACGCCGAGCAGGTCGGCCAGCTGTTTTTGCGAGGGAGCGCTGGCCGACTTGGCGACCATGGCAATGGTCAGCCAGCCGGCCTGGCTCACGCCCAGGTCCTTCAGGCGATGGTCGATGGCCTGGCGCCAGGCGCGGCCCGCGCTGTACAGGGTGGCCGTGAAGCGGGCTTGCAGTTCGGCGCGCGCGGGGTCGGCGGCAGGTCGTTTCTGGGACATGATTAGGGCTCAACTCGGTAGAGACCTAACGATTATACGAACTTTTCAATTTGTCTGCACGATTTACCTGAGGCGCGAAATTCGGGTAGTCTGCCGCTATCGATGACAGACAAGATTACAGCCAAGATTATTTACCGGAGAACGCCATGGCCCAGCCCTACCAAACCGAACAGCCCGCGCGCAGCGATATCGACGCCATGCCCGGCATCACCGCCCTCGATTTCGGCACCGACTGGTGCGGCTACTGCAAGGGCGCCGCGCCCCATATCGCCGAAGCGGTGCAAGCGACAGCAGGCATCCGTCACATCAAGGTGGAAGACGGCGCCGGCCGCAAGCTGGGCCGCTCCTTCAAGATCAAGCTGTGGCCGACCGTGGTGGTGCTCAAGGACGGCGTGGAAGTGGCGCGCGTGGTGCGGCCCGGGGACGCCGCCGAAGTGGCCCAGGCGCTGGCCGCAGCCGCATAGTTATGCAGACTACGCCAGCCACGCAAAGCGCGCCGCAAACACCAGCGCGATGATCCACACCACCGGCGCCACCTGGCGCGCACGTCCCGTCGCCAGTTTTAAGATGGCGTAGGTGATGAAGCCGAAGCCGATGCCCTCGGCGATGGAATAGGTGAAGGGAATTGCGATCGCCGTGATGGCGGCAGGGATGGATTCGGTCGTCTCTTCCCACTCGATGCCGCCCAGTTCACGCAGCATCAGGCAGGCGACAAACAGCAGGGCGGGCGCGGTGGCGTAGGCCGGCACCACACCGGCCAGCGGCGCAATGAACAGGCAGGCCAGGAACAGCACGGCCACCGTCAGGGCGGTCAGGCCCGTGCGTCCGCCCGCCTGCACCCCGGCTGCGCTTTCGACAAAGGCGGTGGTGCTCGAGGTGCCCAGCACGGCGCCGGCGGCAATCGCCGCGCTGTCGGCCAGCAGGGCGCGGTTCAGGCGCGGCAGCTTGTCTTCCCGCAGCAGCCCGGCGCGGGCGGCCACGCCCATCAGCGTGCCGGTGGCGTCGAATAGCTCGACGAGGAAAAACACCAGCACGACGTTGACCACGCCGAGCGACAAGGCGCCCTTGAGATCCATCTGCAGCAGGGTGGAGACGAGGGAGGGCGGGGCGCTGAACACGCCCTTGAAATGGTTATCGCCAAAGACAAAGCTGGCCAGGGTGACGGCGACGATGCCGATCAGGATGGCGCCGCGCACGCGCAGGCGGTCCAGCACCACGATCAGGAGAAACCCGGCGGCGGCCATCAGCGGGGCCGGTTGGTGCAGATTGCCGGCGCTGACCATGGTGGCAGGATTGGCCACCACCAGGCCCGCGCTTTTCAGGGCGATCAGGCCGAGAAACAGGCCAATGCCCACGCCAATGGCGGTGCGCAGCGACGCGGGAATGCCGCGCACGATCAGCTCGCGCAGGCCCAGCACGGAGATCAGGATAAACAGGCAGCCGGAGATGAACACGGCGCCCAGCGCCGCCTGCCAGGGCACGCCCATGCCGCCCACCACCGTGTAGGCGAAGTAGGCGTTCAGCCCCATGCCTGGCGCCATGCCGATCGGATAATTGGCGTACAGGCCCATGATGGCGCTGCCCAGCGCCGCGGCCAGGCAGGTGGCGACGAACACGGCGTCCTTGGGCATGCCGGCGTCGCCCAGGATGGTGGGATTAACGAAGACGATATAGGCCATCGTCAGGAAGGTGGTGAGCCCGGCCAGCAGTTCGGTGCGGGTGTCGCTGCCGTTTTCACGCAGCTTGAATAGACGTTCGAGCAGCACGGCGCCTCCATGGTTGAATCGGAGGCGCCAGTATAAACGGTCCTCAGGCGCTGATGATCTTCAGGTCCAGCACCCGTTCGATCAGCCACACCATCGCGATCGCCACGATCACGGCCGAGCCGCCCACCAGCACCACCTTGCGGTAGAAGGCGCTGTTGCGAAGCAGGAAAGCGAGTGGCAGGAACACTGCCACGATGCACAACTGGCCAATCTCGACGCCCACATTGAAGCCCACCAGCGAGAGCAAGAGGCTGGCCGCCGGCAGGCCCAGGTCGAGCAGCACGCTGGCAAAGCCGAAGCCGTGGATCAGGCCAAAGGCAAACGCGGCATAAGCGCGGCGGCGCTGGAACAGGGGCCAGATGTTATTGAGCGCCGCCAGCACCACCGAGAGGGCAATGCACGATTCCACCACCCGCGAGGGCACCGACAAGACGCCCAGCACAGCGAGACTGAGGGTGATCGAATGGGCCAGGGTGAACGCCGTGACGATTTTCAGCACGTCGATGCAGGCAGCCCGAAAGCTGGCGCCCGCCACCCATCTCCGGCCCTGCAGCACCAGCACGGCCGGCAGCAGCAGCGACAGCAAAAACAGGATGTGATCGAAACCGATCCAGATATGCCAGACGCCGTGGCGGACGTAATCGGCGAACTGCGACCAGCGCGAGGCGCCCGCCACGGCAAGCGCCTGGCGCGGCGCATCGGGCGTGAAGATGGCGGTTGACGTCGTGCCGTCGTGTTCGAGGCGCAGCAGGCCCTTATGCTGCGGATCGATATCGAACAGCAGGCGGTAGTCCACATCGAGCACTTTCAGATCGACGGGACAGTCGGCGGTGAAACGCAGCACGGCGTAGGCGCCATCGCTATGGTCGTCGAGCAGGTGTTCAGTGACCTTCAGCGGACAGGCGCCGCCATCCTTGACGTGCAGGGTCAGGCGCGACAGGGCATAGGCGGCAATGGCGGGATGGCGCGCCTTGACTTCGTCCCAGGTCAGTTCGCCATTGCCGTCGGCGTCGAGACCGATCGCCATGTCGAGGTCGCGCAGGGCGATGTCCCACTGGCCCGTGACCTGGCGTCCCTGCACTTTCAGGCTCAAATAGCTGTCGCTGGGTTTGTGGGCCAGCGCCGGGAAACTGAACAGGAAGAGCAGGGCGGCGTAGCACCAGCGTGTCATCAACATGCGCGCGCTCATGGCTGGCCTTTCAGCTTCGGCAGCAGTGGCGCCAGCGCCCGGTCTTCAATATGGGTGGCGGCGATCCAGTCACGCGCCGTCTTGCCGGCCACTGGGTCGCCGCTGGCGGCGGCCGTTTCGACCAGGATGCGCAAATCGGCCGGCTCCTTTTGCACCGCCCAGTTCAGCAGCGCCAATTTGACGGCGCTGGCGGCATCGCCCCGCAAGGCCAGTTCGAACCTGGCCTGCTCGCGCTGGTGCACGGTGTCGCCGCGCAGCATGGCGGCGTCAAAGCGGCTTTTGAGGGCGGCCGTTTGTACCGCGGCTTCTTGTGAGCCGGTGGCTTTCAAGGCCAGCGCGTAACGCAGCAGCAGGGCGTCGACCCGGGTCCTGTCTTTCAACAGCTTGATTACTTCCGGCGCGCGGCCGTGATCGAGCAGGTAGTCCGACCAGGCGCCCAGCAGGTAGCTGTCCGGCTCTTCTTCCGCCAGGGCCTTGCGGTAAAGCGCTTCGGCTTCCTGGTCGGCGCCGGCGCGGGCC
>JBJMVV010000096.1:0-4371 GCA_045810505.1 Massilia sp. | reverse complement strand
GGCCGACCTGGCCGCCGTGCGCGCCCTGCTGGCCGCGCCCGCCGCACCCGTGTAATCCCTACTTACTTGACTGCTCAACTATATTTATGAAACGACCCATCGTCAGCCGCATCGTTGTTGCTCTCTTCGCCATCGTCGCCGTCGGCGCCGGTGTGCGCCTCAGTAAACAACATGAGGCGGAAAAACTGGCGGCCGCGCCGGCGCCGGCAGCAGTCGCAACGCCAGCCTCAGCCCCAGCCGCCACCGGCCCAGCAGCGGGACCGGTTGAAGCGCTGTACGCCCAGTCCATGAACGACGCCACCGGCGCCCCCCAGGCCTTGTCGCAATGGAAAGGCAAAGCCGTCGTCGTCAATTTCTGGGCGCCGTGGTGCGGACCCTGCGTGCAGGAGATGCCGGAACTGGTCGAACTGTCCAAGGAACTGGGCGCGAAAAACGTCGGCGTGCTCGGCATCGGCATCGACTCCCCCACCAACATCGCCCAGTTTGCCGATAAATACAAGATTTCCTATCCCCTGTACGTGGCCGGCATGAGCGGCACCGATCTGTCCCGCCAGTTCGGCAATACCAACGGCGGCCTGCCCTTCACCGTGCTGATCGGGGCGGACGGCAAGGTGCGTAAAACCTACCTGGGCCGCATCAAATTTGCCGAACTGCGCGCCGACCTGGCTGCGCTTTGACGGCTGGGCTTGGCTGCGAACGGTCGTTCTATTCGATTGCAGTCTGGTTTTACTGCTTGCCAATCCCCGATGTTGTCGGCAAAATGCCAGACTTTCGCGCCAAAGTGTCCTCTGAGCCATGGTTAACAAGCTACTGCTGTTGAACGGCCCCAACCTCAATTTATTGGGGACCCGCGAGCCGGCGGTGTACGGCAGCACCACCCTGGCCGATATCGAACAGGCAGCCACTGCGCAAGCGGCGGCGGCGGGTGCGAGCCTGGCTTGTTTCCAAAGTAATCACGAAGGCGCTTTGATCGACCGCATTCATGCGGCTGCAGGCGAAGGCGTCACTGCCATTGTCGTCAATCCAGGCGGACTGACACATACCAGTGTCGCTTTGCGCGACGCGTTCGCCGCCGTTGGGATACCGTTCGTGGAAGTCCATATTTCGAACATCCATCAACGTGAAGCATTCCGCCACCATTCCTACCTCTCCGCACTCGCGCTCGGCACGATCTGCGGACTGGGACCGGAAGGGTATCGGTATGCCATCGACTTCGCGCTCAAAAAGCGTTAACCTGCGTCAACTTCACGTATTTGTCGCGGCGGGCCTGATGCAGGCGCGCCGATACCTTTAAAACCACAATAATTCCAAGGGGTTTCACATGGATTTACGAAAGCTCAAGACCTTGATCGACCTGGTCGCTGAATCCGACATCGCCGAACTCGAAGTCACCGAAGGCGAAAGCAAGGTCCGCATCGTCAAGTCGTCCGCCATGCCGCAAGGCCAGATGGTGATGATGCCGCAGCAGGGCATGCCCCAGCAGTATTCCGTTCCCGCACCATCGCACGCGCCCGCTGCCGCCCCCGTCGAGGCAGCGCCTGCCGAGCCAACCGGCCACATCATCAAGTCGCCCATGGTCGGCACCTTCTACCGCTCGTCGGCCCCTGGTTCGCCAGCCTTCGTCGAAGTGGGCAGTACCATCAAGGAAGGCGACACCCTGTGCATCATTGAAGCGATGAAGCTGCTCAATGAAATCGATGCGGAAGTCTCCGGCGTCGTCAGCAAGATCCTGGTTGAAAACGGCCAGCCGGTCGAATTCGGTCAACCGCTGTTCGTGATCGGCTAATTCAGCCGAGACACGCGGCAGTCGCGGCGGCGCTTGATCGGCCGCGACGATCCTGACTCATCATGCTGTTCCCGGTTCGCCGGGCTTCATAGAAACACCGAACCTACCATGTTTGAAAAAATTCTCATCGCCAACCGGGGTGAAATCGCCTTGCGCATCCAGCGCGCCTGCCGCGAAATGGGCATCAAGACCGTGGTCGTCCACTCCGAAGCAGACAAGGACGCCAAGTACGTCAAGCTGGCCGACGAGTCGGTCTGCATCGGCCCGGCCGCTTCCACGCTCAGCTATCTGAACATGCCAGCCATTATCAGCGCCGCCGAAGTGACGGACGCTGAAGCGATTCACCCCGGCTATGGCTTCCTGTCGGAAAACGCCGACTTCGCCGAGCGCGTCGAGAAATCCGGCTTTGTGTTCATTGGCCCCCGCTCCGATTCGATCCGCCTGATGGGCGACAAGGTCTCGGCCAAGCAGGCCATGATCCGCGCCGGCGTGCCCTGCGTGCCAGGCTCGGACGGCGCCCTGCCGGATGACCCGAAAGAGATCGTGCAGACGGCCCGCAAGGTCGGCTACCCCGTCATCATCAAGGCGGCCGGCGGCGGCGGCGGGCGCGGCATGCGCGTCGTCCACACCGAGGCGGCCCTGATCAACGCGGTGGCGATGACGAAAACGGAAGCCGGCACTGCGTTCGGCAATCCGGAAGTCTATATGGAGAAGTACCTGGAAAATCCCCGTCACGTGGAAATCCAGATCCTCGCCGATGAACACAAGAACGCCGTCTGGCTGGGCGAGCGCGACTGCTCCATGCAGCGCCGCCACCAGAAGGTCATCGAGGAAGCGCCGGCGCCCGGCATTCCCCGCAAACTGATTGAAAAAATCGGCGACCGCTGCGCCGAAGCCTGCCGCAAGATCGGTTATCGGGGCGCCGGCACCTTTGAATTCCTGTACGAGAACGGCGAGTTTTACTTCATCGAGATGAACACCCGCGTCCAGGTCGAGCATCCGGTGACGGAAATGATCACCGGGATCGACATCGTCCAGGAACAGATCCGCATCGCCTGCGGCGAAAAGCTGCGCTTCCGCCAGCGCGACATCATGTTGTCGGGCCACGCCGTCGAGTGCCGCATCAACGCCGAAGACCCGTTCAAATTTACGCCCTCGCCGGGTCGCATCACCGGCTGGCATACCCCGGGCGGCCCCGGCATCCGCGTCGATTCGCACGCCTACGCCGGCTATTACGTCCCGCCCCACTACGATTCGATGATCGGCAAGGTCATCGCCTACGGCGCCACGCGCGACCAGGCGATCCGCCGCATGCAGATCGCGCTGTCGGAAATGGTCGTTGAGGGTATCCTGACGAATATCCCCCTGCACCGCGAACTGATGGTCGACGCCCGTTTCATCGAAGGCGGCACCAACATCCACTACCTGGAGCAGAAACTGGCCAACAAGCCGGATCTGGCGGCGGCACTGGGTAACCCGGACAAGGCTGAAAAATGAGCTGGACCGAAGTCGTCATCGAAGTCCCCCGCGACCATGCCGAGGCCCTGTCGGACGCCTTGATGGAAGCGGGCGCCCTGTCCGTGTCGGTGGAAGACGCCGACGAGGGCACGGCCGATGAAAAGCCCCTGTTCGGCGAGCCGGGCATGGAGCCGAAGGAAGCGGCGTGGGATCACAGCCGCGTGGTCGCGCTGACTGATGTCGACGCCGACCAGAGCGCCATCGTGCTTGACGCGGCAGCCAGCATTGGCCTGGCCGCGCCAAAGTTCACCACCCGCGCCGTGGCCGATGAAGACTGGGTGCGCCTGACGCAGTCCCAATTCGCCCCCATCCACATTGGTAAAAATATCTGGGTCGTGCCCAGCTGGCACGAAGCGCCTGATCCTGACGCGCTGATCCTCGAACTGGACCCGGGCCTCGCATTTGGCACGGGTAGCCATCCCACCACGCGCCTGTGCATGGAGTGGCTGGAAGCGAATTTTTCCACCTCAGCGCCTGGCAAGACGGTCCTCGATTACGGCTGCGGCTCCGGCATTCTCGCCATGGTCGCCAAAAAGCTGGGCGCCGGCGCCGTCACCGGCGTCGACATCGACCCGCAGGCGATCGAGTCGGCGCGCGACAACGCCACCCGCAACCAGGTCGACATCGCCTACTACCTGCCGGACGCCTTTGCGACCACCGTGCCACAGGGCGCGACGTTTGACGCCGTCGTCGCCAACATCCTGTCGAGCCCCTTGAAGCTGATGGCGCCGATGCTCTCGGGCCGGGTCGCCCCCGGCGGCACGCTGACCCTGTCGGGCGTGCTGGCGCGCCAGGCCGAGGAAGTGGCGGCCGCCTATGCGCCCTTCATCAAGCTGGGCGTCTGGGCCGAGCAGGATGGCTGGGTCGCGCTGCACGGTGTGCGCGGCCTCGATGCCGCCCCGCCCGCGCGCGCATGATCACGCATAAGCAGGCATAACCAGGCATGGCCCTCGCCACGATCTGCCCCCACTGCCACACGACGTTCCGGGTCGCCTCGGACCAGTTGAAGCTACGCGGGGGCATCGTGCGCTGCGGCGCCTGCCACGAGGTTTTTGACGGCAATGCCG
>JBJMVV010000095.1:0-19451 GCA_045810505.1 Massilia sp. | reverse complement strand
GTGCCCGCCACGGCCGGTCCCAAGTGGAACGGGCCGTATCTGAAAAAGGCCGTGCCGCTCGATCCCTGGGGCCATCCTTTCCAGTACCGCGCGCCCGGTCCCAAGGGCGAATTCGAGATCCTCTCGCTGGGCCGTGATGGCCAGCCGGGCGGCAGCGGCGAAGACGCCGACATCACCAACTGAGCGGCCGGTAACGCCATGCAGTTCGAGGTGCGCGCCCTGGGCGCCGATGCGGCTGTCTCGCAGCTGAACATCGATGCGCTCGACGAAGCCGACGCCCGCCGCCAGGTGGAGTCGCGCGGCCTGTTCGTCGCCGCGATTAAGCAAAACGGCCGGACGGCCCGCGCGGGCGGGCTGTCCCTGGTCCTGTTCAGCCAGGAGTTGCTGGCGCTGTTGTCGGCCGGCCTCGGCGTCGTCGAAGCGCTCGAAGCCCTGCTGGAAAAGGAAGCCAATCCCGCGCTGGCCAATGTGCTGGGCCGCCTGCTGGCCGGTCTGCGCGAAGGCAAGCGCTTTTCCAGCGTGCTGGCCGAGCAGGGCGGACGTTTCCCGCCGCTGTATATCGGCATTGTCAAGGCGGCCGAAGGCACCAGCGATCTGCCCCGGTCACTGGCGCGCTATATCGACTACCAGCAGCGCATCGACGCGGTGCGGGCAAAGATCGCCAGCGCCGCCATCTATCCCACCATCCTGCTCGCCGTCGGCGGGGGCGTGAGCATGTTCCTGATCACCTACGTGGTGCCGCGCTTCGCCGAGGTGTACCAGGGGGCAGGGCGCACCTTGCCCTTCATGTCGCGCCTGCTGCTGTCCTGGGGCCAGTTCGCCGCCAACCACACCGTCATGCTGCTGGGTGGCCTGGCAGCCGTGGCGATCCTGCTGGTGCTGGGCGCACGCCGCCTGGTGGCGCAGGGCGGCATCGGCGGCCTGCTGGCGCGCCTGCCGGGCCTGTCCGAGCGGGTGCGCATCTATGAACTATCGCGCCTGTATCTGACGCTGGGCATGCTCAGCGAAGGGGGCATCCCCATCGTCGCCGCCATCGACACCGTGCAGGGCATGGTCACGCCGACCGTGCGCGCCGGCCTGCAGCAGGCGCGCCTGGCGATTGAATCGGGCCTGCCACTGTCGCAGGCGTTTGAAGCCAATCGACTGACCACGCCGATTTCGCTGCGCATGCTGCGGGTGGGCGAACGCACCGGCGACATGGGCCCCATGCTGACCCAGTCGGCGGCGTTTTATGACGGCGAAATCAGCCGCTGGATCGACCGTTTTACGCGCACCTTCGAGCCCTTGCTCATGGCGGCGATCGGGCTGATCGTGGGCGCCATCGTGGTGCTGCTGTACATGCCGATTTTTGACCTCGCCGGAGACATGTCGTGAACGCGCCCGCCAATGTATCTGCCAGCGCGCTGGTGTTCGACCCGGCCCTGCTGGCGCGCGCCCGCGCCACCGCGGCAGCAAGCGGGCGCTCACTGGTCGATGAACTGGAAAGCGAAACCGGCGCCGAGCCGCGCCAGATCGTGCGCGCCCTGGCCGCGCCTTTTGGCTTGAGCGTGGCAGAAACGGCGGACATGCTGGCCTTTGCGCCCGCGTTTGACCTGCTGCCGCTGGCGCAGGCCCTGTCGCGCCGCTGCGTGCTGCTGCGCAGCGCCTCGCGTGAATTGATCGGCGTCGTCGCCGACCCGTTTGACCTGGACCTGCAAACCTGGCTGGCCGCCCGCGCCGGCGCCACCGCCCGCGCCCCGCTGCAAACGCGCCTGGCCCTGGGCGCCGACATCCAGGCCTATCTGAGCCGCCACGAGGAATCGGCGCGCGCCGTCGATACGCTCGGCCCCGGCGTGGCGGACCCCAAGCGCGATGGCGGCAAGACCAGCGCCGTGCTCTCCTTTGCCTCCGTCAACGAGGCCGCCAGTCCCGCCGTCCGGCTGGTCAATTCGACCTTGTACGACGCCTTGAAAGCGGGCGCCTCCGACATCCACCTGGAAAGCACGGCGCTGGGCCTGGCCGTCAAGTACCGCATCGACGGCGTGCTCGATCACGCCACCACCGTCAGCGGTATCGAGACGGCCGAACAGGTCATCTCGCGCCTGAAAGTGCTGGCCGAACTGGATATCTCGGAGCGCCGCATTCCGCAGGACGGCAGCTTCCGGGTCGAATCGAACCAGCGCGAAATCGACCTGCGCGTCTCCATCATGCCCAGCATTCATGGCGAAGACGCGGTGATCCGTATCCTCGACAAGCGCGCCATGATCGAAGCCTACGGCGCGTTGACGCTCGAAGCGCTGGGGTTTGACGCGCCTTCGCTGGCGACCTTGCGCGAACTGGCGCAGGAGGCTTACGGCATGCTGCTGGTGACGGGGCCGACCGGTTCAGGCAAGACCACGACCTTGTACGCGGCCCTCACGGAAATTAACAACGGCCGCGAAAAGATCATCACCATCGAAGACCCGGTCGAATACCAGTTACCCGGCATCCTGCAGATTCCCGTCAATGAAAAAAAGGGCCTGACCTTTGCCAAGGGCTTGCGCTCGATCCTGCGCCACGATCCCGACAAGATCATGGTGGGCGAAATCCGCGACCGCGAGACGGCTGAAATCGCCGTGCAGTCGGCGCTGACGGGCCACCTTGTACTCACCACCGTCCACGCCAATAATGTGTTCGACGTGTTCGGCCGCTTCACCCACATGGGCATCGATCCCTACGCCTTCGTCTCGGCCCTGAACGGCATCTGGGCCCAGCGCCTGGTGCGCACCAACTGCCCCCATTGCGCCGTGGCCTACCGCCCCGACGACGCTGAACTGGCATCGGTCAACCTGGCGCGCGAGGAGGTGCATGACTACCGCTTCATGCACGGCAAGGGCTGCGGCGACTGCCGCGGCACCGGCTACAAGGGCCGCCGGTCGATTGCCGAAATCCTGACCCTGAATGACGAGATCCGCGAACTGATCGTCGACAAGCGCCCGATCCGCCAGATCAAGGCCGCCGCCCACGCCAACGGCACCCGCAGCCTGCGCCTCGCCGCGCTCGACCTGGTGCAGCGGGGTCTTACCACGATCGCGGAGATCAAGCGGGTGACGCTTCATGCGTGACCCTATGCGTAACCCTATGCTTAAGCGCAGATACTTTGGCGCGACCCTGCGCCTGGGCGTGGGCCTGGACGCCATCGCCCTCGTCGAGAGCCGCCGCTGGGGCCGCGAACATACCCTGCTGGCCGAACTGCCGCTCGATGGCGGCGTCGCCTTTCCGGCCGCCCTCGCTGCTGGCATCGGCGCCCTGTTCGATGGCGCAGCGCGCAGCCGCTGGCCTTTGTCCGTGGTGCTGGCCGACGAATTGACCCGGTTGTGGCAGGTGACGCCGCCGCCGGCCTGCGCGCGGCTGGGCGACCTGGAAGCGGCTGCCGCGCTGCGCTTCCAGCAGTTGTACGGCGAGCCGGCAGCGAGCTGGCAGCTGTCGGCCGACTGGCAGTTGCAACAGCCGTTCATGGCCGCCGCGGTGCCGCGTGCGGTGCTGGCCGCCGTGCAGCAGGGTGCGAACCTGCAGGCCATGCCGCTGGTGGCAGTGGCGCCGCAGTTCCTGGCGCTGTTCAACCGCCATCACAAGACAATTGGCCGGGCCGACTGGCTGGGCGCCGTGCACGATGGCGTGCTGACGCTGGGCGTATGCGGCGATGCGGGCCTGCTGGCCGTGCGCGCCATCGGCCTCGGGCCAGGTCCAGGCAGCGACACGGCCTGGCTGAAAGACACCCTGGCGCGTGAAGCGCTGCGCCTGAATGCGCCTGCGCCTGCGCGCCTGCTGCTGTGCGGCGACGCCGTGCCGGCCTGGCGCGACGCTGCCTTCTGCGTGCGGGTGGGCGGCGAAACTGCGTCCGGCCTGTCAGCGGCGGCGCGCCTGGCGCTGAGCGGAGCGGCAGCATGAAAGCCGTGCACATCGATTTCGCCCCGCCATCGCTGGCGCGCGCCTGGTACCGGGCAGGGCGGCGCGGCGCGCTGGTCCTGGCGGCCGGCCTGGTGCTGGCCGTGCTGGCCGCGACCCTGGGCGCGCAGATGCTGTCGCGCCAGCGGGCGTTTGATGCGCAGATGGCGGCCCTGAATGCCCGCAGCAACAGCAAGCAGGTCAGCGCGGTCAAGGTCGCACTGACGCCGGCGGCGACCATGTCCGCCCCGCAGGCGGCGGCCGTCAATGCCGCCATTCTCCAGTTGAATTTGCCCTGGCCCCTGCTGCGCGATGCGATCGGATCGGCCACGCCGGCCACCGTGGCGCTGCTGTCGCTGGAGCCGGACCCGCGCCGGCGCAGCCTGAAAATTACCGCCGAGACGAAAGATGCGGAGTCCATGATCGCCTACGTCGCGCTGCTGAAACGCCAGGAACTGTTTGGCGACGTGGTGCTGCTGCGCCACGAGATCAACGAGCTGGATCCGAACCGGCCGGTGCGCTTTGAACTCGATGCGCCGTGGAGGACGCCATGAGCGGCGCGGCCCTGCTGCTGCGCGCGCGCCTGTGGCTACGCGCGCGCGGGCCCGTCGCCTGCATCGGCGGCGCGCTCCTCGTCGCCGCCGTGGTGGCGCTGGCCTGGCTGCTGCCGCTGGCGTCGCGCCAGAATGCACAGCGCGCACAGGCGCTGGCCGCGGCGCTGGCGCCGAAGCCGGTGGCGACCGTGCCGGTCATGGCGGCGTCAATCGCTACCCCTGACAGCAATCTGGCCGCCTTTAACGATGTGCTGGGCGAGCGCCGCTACGTCGAGCAGCAGGTGGGCACCCTGTTTGCGCTGGCCGCGAAAAACGGTTTGAGCCTGTCGCAGGGCGAGTACAAGAGCGCCGTGGAGCGCAACGGCGGCTTTGCCACTTACCAGGTCAGCTTGCCCGTCAAGGGCAGCTACGGCGCCATCTGGCAGTTCGCCACAGCGGCCCTGGGCGCGATTCCCTTCGCCTCGCTCGACGACATCAGCTTCCGCCGCGACAGCATCGGCCAGGCCGGTGTGGAAGCGCGCCTGCGCCTGACCCTGTATTTGAAGGAGGCGCCATGAAGCCGCGCCATATCGCCCTGGCTGGCGCGCTGGCGGTGGCGGCGGGCTTTGCCGTCTTTGGCGACAAGAGCGCCTCGAACGACGTGGTCGAGGCGGCGCCGCGCCAGGTCGCAAAGCCCCAGTCTTTGCCTGCGCCTGCCAGCCTTACAAAAATGGACAAGGCGGCGCCGGCCATCCTCACGCTGATCCCGCGCGATCAGTTGATCGCGGCCGGCGATGCCCAGGCGGGGGTCTTCAACGCCCAGAACTGGAACCCGCCGCCACCACCGCCGCCCAAACCTGCGCCGCCGCCGCCGCCGACCGCGCCGGCGCTGCCGTTTACTTACCTCGGCAAGGCGCAGCAGGTGGGCGGGGGCGCCTGGGAAGTGTTTTTGGCGCGCGGCGCCGAGACCCTGATCGTCCGCCCGCAGATGGTGGTCGATGGCGTCTACCGCATCGACACCATCGCACCGCCGTCGATGACTTTGACTTACCTGCCTTTGAAGCAGGTCCAACAGATGAATATTGGAGTGCCTGATTGATGGTATCCGTGCTAGCTGGACGTCCTGTCTGCGTGATCCTGAGTGCTGTTTGCTTCGCCCTGTCTGGCTGCGCCGGCCAGATGGCCTATAACGACGGCGAAAAGCTGGTCGCCGGCGAACAGGTGGAGGCGGGCCTGCTCAAGTACCGCGAAGCCATCGCCGCCGAACCGGGCAACGCCAAATACAAGGCCGCCTACCTGCAGGCGCGCGACCGCGCCACCACGCGCCTGACCGAACAGGCCGAGCGTGAACTGGCCGAGGGCAGGGCGGATGTCGCGACATTGACGCTGCGCCGCGCGCTGGCGATCGATCCCGCCAACGAGCGCGCCCGCGCCGGCCTGCGTCTGCTGGAAGCCGATGCCCGCCACGCCGTCCTGCAGGCGGAAGCCCAGGCAGCCTTCGAGCGCAAGGATTACGAGGGCGCGCGCCAGAAGCTCAACGCCATCCTGGCCGAACGCCCCGCCTATGAGCCGGCGCGCCTGCTGCTGGCCCAGGTGACGGAAAAGACCCTGGCCGCCGCGCCCGATGCGGGCCTGGCCGCAGCCTATAAACTGCCGATCAATATCGAGTTCCGCGACGCCTCTTTGAAACAGGTGTTCGAAGTGATCTCGCGCCGCTCGGGCCTGAATTTTTTGTTCGACAAGGACGTCAAGACCGACCAGCGCACCTCGATCTTTTTGAAGAACAGCACGGTGGAGCAGGCGGTCTACTATCTGCTGGTGAGTAATCAGCTGGAGCAGCAGATCATGGACGGCAATACCATCCTGATCTTCCCGAATGTGGCCGCGAAACTGAAGGAATACCAGGAGATGACGGTCAAGTCCTTCTTCCTGGCCAATGCCGACGCCAAGAACGTGGCGAACACGCTCAAGACCATCTTGAAGTCGCGCGATGTCGTGGTCGATGAAAAACTCAATCTGGTGATTCTGCGCGACAGCCCCGAGGCGGTGAAACTGGCCACCCGCCTGATCGCCCTGCAGGACGTGGCCGAGCCGGAAGTGATGCTCGACGTGGAGATACTCGAGATCAAGCGCAGCCGCCTGCTCGATCTGGGCATCTCCTGGCCCACCAGCCTGGGTTTCGCGCCCCTGCAAAGCGTCGCAGGCGGCCCGCTCACCATCGACACCCTGCGCAACCTGAACGGCTCCACCATCGGCGTGACAGGCGTGTCGGCCACCATCACGGCCAACAAGACCGATGGCGACTCCAACACCCTGGCCAATCCCCGCATCCGCGTGCGCAACCGCGAAAAAGCCAAGGTGGTCATCGGCGACAAAGTCCCCGTCATCACCACCATCATCACGCCGGGAACCAGCGGCGGCTTTGCGTCCGAGTCGGTCAGCTACGTCGACGTGGGATTGACCTTGAACGTGGAACCCACCATCTATCTCAATAACGAGGTGGCGATCCGGGTCGCGCTGGAGGTGTCGAACCTGGTCGATTCCGTCACCACCAAATCGGGTTCAGTCGCTTACCGCATCGGCACCCGCTCGGCCACCACCATGCTGCAACTGAAGGATGGCGAGAACCAGGTGCTGGCGGGCTTGATCAGCAATGAAGACCGCAGCAGCGGCAGCAAGGTGCCCTTCGTCGGCAGCCTGCCCATCGTCGGCCGCCTGTTCGGCACGGGCCACGATTCCTCGGACAAGAACGAGATCGTGCTGTCGATCACGCCGCACCTGGTGCGCAATATCCAGCGCCCGGCCCTGAACGCCTCGGAATTCAACGCCGGCACGGAAGGCAGCTTCCGCCGCCGGCCCGATGGCGTCATCAAGAACGTTCCCGCCGTGATCACCGGTCCCGGTGCTGTCGGCGTGGCGGGCGGCGGTTCGCCCGTTCCCAATTCACCCAACAGCGCCACGGTCGCCCAGCCGCCGACGCGCGTTTCCGTCACCAGCTACGACGGCCGCGAGGCCCCGCCGGCCCCGGCGCCAGTCAATACGCCTGCCGTGCTGCCCAGCGCGACCCTGCCAAGCCTTGCGCCAGCTGCGACTCTGCCAACAAGCGCGCCAGCTGCGCCCGCGCCTGCGCCACCGTCGGCGCCCGCACCGCAGCCTGCCATCGGCCCCGTCGCCGTGCCCCAGCCGACCCAATGAAAGCGCGCGGCTTCACCTTAATTGAACTGCTGGTGACCCTGGCCATATTGGCGCTGCTGGGCACCGTGGTGGCGCCGGCTGCGCAGGTGACGATCCAGCGCCGCCACGAGCAGGAACTGCGGGTGGCGCTGCGCGAAATCCGCGCCGGCATCGACGCCTATAAACGGGCGGCCGATGAAGGGCGCATCGCAAAGCAGGCTGGGGCAACGGGCTATCCGGCCAAACTGGAACTGCTGGTCGATGGCGTCATTGACCAGCGCAGCCCCAAGCGCAGCAAGGTGTTTTTCATGCGCCGCCTGCCGCGCGATCCGTTTGCGGGCGACCCCGATAAAAGCGATGCCGACACCTGGATCAAGCGCAGCTACGCCAGCGAGGCGAGCGATCCGCGCGAAGGCGACGATGTATATGACGTGATGTCCTCGTCCGAGCGCACGGGCCTGAACGGCATCGCCTACCGCAAATGGTGAGCCGATGAAGCGCATCCTCAAACGTCCACCGGGGTTCGCGTTAACCGGGTTTACCTTGATCGAGCTGCTGGTCGTGCTGGGCATCGTCGCGCTGTTGCTGACCCTGGCCGTGCCGCGCTTTTTTCCCAGCATCGACAGCGCAAAAGACACCATCCTGGCCGACAACCTGCGCAATACCCGCGCCGTGATCGAGCAGTATTACAGCGACACGGGGCGCTATCCCGATTCGCTCGAACAGCTGGTGGAGAAAAAATACATCCGTGCCGTGCCGCTCGACCCCATCACCGAGAGCAGCAGCAGCTGGATCATCGTCCCGCCCGAAGACGGCCTGAAAGGCGCGGTCTACACGATCAAGAGCGGTGCGCCGGGCAATGACCGCAGTGGCAAACCGTATGCGGACTGGTAGCAGCAAAGCGCGTCAGGCCGGCTTCACCTATCTTGGCCTGATCATCTTCGTGACGGTTCTCGGCCTGGTGGGCGCGGCGACCCTGAAGATCGACGCCTTGCTGCGCCGCGCCGCCGCCGAAGAAGAGCTGCTGACAGTGGGAGCTGCGTTTGCCGACGCGCTGACCAGTTACGCCGCCGCCACGCGCCAGGGCCAGCCCACCCAGCCGCCCTCACTCAATGAGCTGCTGCGCGACCCCCGCAGCCCCGCCGTGCGCCGCCACCTGCGCAAGATTTATATTGATCCCATGACGGGGACGACCGACTGGGGCATCGTCTGGCTGGCCGATGGCAAGGGGGTGTTGGGTGTGTACAGCAAGTCGCAGGCGGCGCCATTGAAGATCGCGAACTTCGATCCGAAGCTGGTGGGCTTTGAAGGCAAGCTGCATGTGTCGGAGTGGCGCTTTGTCGCCACGGGGCCGGCGCCGATTGTGCCGGTGGCAGCGCCAGCTCCGGCGGCGCAGCCTTCGCTGTTTCCGCCTGCGGCGCCGGTAGGGGAGGCGCCGAAGGCGGAAGTGCCGAAGATAGAAGAGCCGAAGGTGGAAGAGCCGAAGATCGTGGAGCCGGAACCGGAAGAGCAGCCGCAGCAGGAAGTCGCTACGCCCCGGCCGCAGCGGCGGGAATGAAAAACAGCGGCATCTATTTGATTACCGCGCCCGCCGCTTGAAGTGCCCGACCCTGAACCCCAGCGCCATCAGCACCGCAAAATACACCACCGCGGCCACGCCAATGATGCCGAACAGGGCGCCGGCGCGGAGCCAGGCGTGAGCGTGCATGGCGGGCCAGTCCACCTGTGCCTGGGCGTACCAGCAGACGGCGCCCATCGCCGCCACCGCAACCAGCAGCTTCACGACAAACAGCATCCAGCCCGGTTCGGCGACATAGATGCCGCGGCGGCGCAGGCCGACGTACAGGCACAGCGCGTTGATGCAGGCGCCCAGGCCGATCGACAGGGCCAGGCCCGCCACGGCCAGGCGCGGCACGAAAATATAGTTCATGAGCTGGGTGGCAATCAGCACGCCCACGGCAATCCGCACGGGCGTCTTGATGTCCTGCCGCGCATAGAACGCCGGCGCCAGGGTCTTGACGAGGATGATGCCGACCAGGCCGGCGCTGTAGGCCATCAGCGGCAGGCTCGAGGCTGCCACATCGGCGGCGTTGAATTTTCCGTAGTGGAAGAGGGTGGCGATCAGGGGTTCGGCCAGGGTCGCCATGCCGACGGCTGCCGGCAGGGCCAGCATGAAGGTCAGGCGCAGGCCCCAGTCCAGCAGGGCGGAATATTCCGTGTGGTCTTTTTCGGCATTGGCTTTCGACAGGCTGGGCAGCAGGATGGTGCCCAGCGCCACGCCGAGCATGGCGGTAGGAAACTCCATCAGGCGGTCTGCATAGGACAGGGCGGACACGCTACCCGGGGCCAGGCGCGAAGCAATATTCGTATTGATCATCAGGCTGATCTGGGCCGCGGAGACGGCAAACACGGCCGGTCCCATCTTTTGCAGCATGCGCCGCACGCCGGGGTCGCGCAGGCCGCTGAGGGGGTTCAAGGCAAGTCTTGGCAACATGCCGATCCTGCGCAGGGCGGGCAGTTGCAGGCCGACCTGCAAGAGGCCGCCCACCAGCACGGCAATCGCCATGGCGTAAATCGGCGTCTGTAGAAAGCGCACCAGGAACAGCGACGCCAATATAAAGGCGACATTGAGCAGCACCGGCGTAAAAGCGGGAATTTTAAATTGGCGCCAGGTATTCAGGACGCCGCCGGCCAGGGCCACAAAGGACATGCACGCTATATAAGGGAACATCAGGCGCGTCATGAACACGGCCTCGGTATTCTTTTCCAGACCGGTGGCGATCAGTAAAATGAGGGCAGGGCTGAAGATGATGCCGGCAATGCTGACCAGCACGGTGGCCCACACCAGGGTGGTGGCGACGTGGTCGACGAGAATTTTCGTGCGTTCCTCGCCCTCCTGCGTTTTATATTCCGACAAGATTGGCACGAAAGCCTGGGCAAACGCCCCTTCGGCAAACAGGCGGCGCAGCAAATTCGGGATGCGGAAGGCGACAATGAAGGCATCCGACCAGGCCGAGGCGCCGAACGCGCGGGCAAACAGGCTTTCGCGCAGCAGGCCCGTGACGCGGGACAGCATGGTCATGCTGGAGATGGCAGCTAAGGTTTTGAGCAAGTTCATGGCGCAGGATTATAGCCCGGCAACACTGGGGCGGGCCGCTTCAAAGCGGAGCGGGAATAATTTGGGATTGCCGTCAGCGCAATTCCTCGCTATAATCGAAGGCTGTACAGAATTCTGTTACGCAGACACATTTGTTTGACAGGCACTGGTTTGACAGTAAGCAGGTCCGGAAAACAGGACAGCGAGGCTCTTCAAACGCTTGTGTTTGCAAACGCAACTTGACCCCGTTTTAGGAAATTCCATGGCAAATACCGCACAAGCACGCAAGCGCGCTCGTCAAGCAGTTAAGCAGAACGCACACAACTCGTCGCAGCGTTCGACCCTGCGCACCGCTATCAAGGCAGTGCGTAAAGCGATCCAGGCTGGCGACAAAGCTGCCGCTACCACGATTTTCCAGACCTCCGTGTCGAAAATCGACAGCATCGCTGACAAGAAAATCATCCACAAGAACAAGGCCGCTCGCCACAAGAGCCGTCTTGCTGCTGCCCTGAAAGCACTGTCGGCCTAAATCGATCGTGCGCGCGGTTGCATCGTCTTCCGCGCCGGCAGTTTCTAGAAAGACCCGCCCGATCATCGATCCGGCGGGTTTTTTCGCTTCACCAAACGCGGTTGTATGTCGCGTGGGATAATACTCGACAGCCATTCCGTTTTAACAACGCGACACAATCGCGAACACCGAGGACAAGCGCATGAGCACTGATCAGACCATCATCTACACCCTGACCGACGAGGCGCCCCTGCTGGCGACCCACGCCTTCCTCCCAGTGGTGAGTACCTTCGCCAAGGCTGCCGGCATTACCGTTGAGAAAAGCGATATCTCCGTTGCCGCCCGCATCCTGGCCGCCTTCCCCGAGCGCCTGACCCCTGAGCAGCGCGTGGTCGATTCGCTGGCCGACCTGGGCCAGAAGACCCTGACGCCAGAAGTGAACATCATCAAGCTGCCCAATATCAGCGCCTCCGTCGCCCAGCTGGAAACGGCGATCAAGGAATTGCAGGCCAAGGGCTACAACATCCCCGACTACCCGGCCGCGCCAAAAACCGACGAAGAAAAAGACATCAAGGCAAAGTACGGCAAGTGCATCGGCTCGGCCGTGAATCCGGTCCTGCGTGAAGGCAATTCGGACCGCCGCGCTCCCCGCGCCGTCAAGGAATACGCCCGCAAGAATCCCCACTCGATGGCCGAATGGTCGCCCGCTTCGCGCACCCATGTGTCGCACATGACCGAAGGCGACTTCTACCACGGCGAAAAATCGATGACCATCGCGCAGGCGCGCGACGTCAAGATGGAACTGATCACCAAGAGCGGCAAGACGATTGTCCTGAAGCCAAAGGTCTCGCTGCTGGCCGGCGAAGTCATCGACTCGATGTTCATGAGCCGCAAGGCCCTGCTGGCTTTCTACGAAAAGCAGATCGACGACGCCAAGAACACGGGCGTGATGTTCTCGCTGCACGTGAAAGCGACCATGATGAAGGTGTCCCACCCGATCGTGTTCGGCCACGCCGTGCGCATGTTCTACAAGGAAGCGTTTGAAAAGCACGGCGCCCTGTTCGACAGCCTGGGCATCAACGTCAACAACGGCATGGCCGATCTGTACAACAAGATCGCCACCCTGCCAGCGTCGCAGCGCGAAGAAGTCGAGCGCGACCTGCACGCCTGCCAGGAACACCGTCCGCCACTGGCGATGGTTGATTCGGCCAAGGGCATCACCAATTTCCACTCGCCCAACGACGTCATCGTCGACGCCTCCATGCCCGCAATGATCCGTTCCGGCGGCAAAATGTACGGCGCCGATGGCCGCCTGAAGGAAGTCAAGGCCGTCATTCCCGAGAGCACCTTTGCCCGCATCTACCAGGAGATCATCAACTTCTGCAAATGGCATGGCGCGTTTGATCCGAAGACCATGGGCACCGTGCCCAACGTCGGCCTGATGGCCCAGCAAGCCGAGGAATACGGCTCGCACGACAAGACCTTCGAGATCGCCGAAGACGGCGTCGCCAACATCACCGACCTGGCCACCGGCGAAGTGCTGCTGAGCCAGAACGTGGAAACGGGCGACATCTGGCGCATGTGCCAGGTCAAGGATGCCCCGATCCGCGACTGGGTCAAGCTGGCCGTCACCCGCGCCCGCAACTCCGGCATGCCTGCCGTGTTCTGGCTCGACCCGTATCGCCCGCATGAGAACGAGCTGATCAAGAAGGTCAAGACCTACTTGAAAGAGCACGACACCACCGGTCTCGACATCCAGATCATGTCGCAAGTGCGCGCCATGCGTTACACCCTGGAACGCCTGATCCGCGGCCTGGACACCATCTCGGTCACCGGCAACATCCTGCGCGACTACCTGACCGACCTGTTCCCCATCATGGAACTGGGCACCAGCGCCAAGATGCTGTCGATCGTGCCCCTGATGGCCGGCGGCGGCATGTACGAAACGGGCGCCGGCGGTTCGGCACCGAAGCACGTCCAGCAACTGGTGGAAGAAAACCACCTGCGCTGGGATTCGCTGGGCGAATTCCTGGCCCTGGCCGTGTCGTTCGAAGACCTCGGCATCAAGACCGGCAACAACAAGGCAAAAATCCTGGCAAAAACCCTCGACGCCGCCACCGGCAAACTGCTGGACAATCGCAAGTCGCCCTCGCCAAAAACCGGCGAACTCGACAACCGCGGCAGCCAGTTCTACCTGTCGATGTACTGGGCCCAGGAACTGGCAGCGCAAACGGACGACGCCGCACTGGCCGCCCACTTCGCGCCACTGGCCAAGTCGCTGACGGAGCAGGAAGCGACCATCGTTGCTGAATTGCTGGCCGTCCAGGGTAAGCCGGTTGATATCGGCGGTTACTACAAGCTGGACGAAGCGAAGGTGACGGCAGCGATGCGGCCGAGTGCGACGTTTAACAAGGCGATTGAGACGCTGGCTTAAGCAGCATCGGGGACTGGCCTTGCAGGCCTGTCCCCATTTTCATATCTGAAGCAAAGTACAAAATGGGGACAGGCCTTCGGCGTGCATTCGGTCCCCCGGACCGAATGCCCCGCAGGGCCAGTCCCCGCTGCTATTTAGTGCGCTTCAATTCTGAAGCCACATCCAAAAACTCCCCCGGCATCAGCGGATGCGTTGCCAAGCCAAACGGCCCGATACTGCTCCTCACCAGCCGTAAGGTCGGCAATCCCACCGCCGCCGTCATCCGCCGCACCTGGCGATTTTTTCCTTCTTCTAAAGTAATCGCAATCCAGCTGGTCGGCTTGTCCGCCCGCGTACGAATGGGCGGATTACGCGGCCACAGCCATTCAGGCTCGGCAATCTGCACGGCCCGGCACGGCTTGGTGACAAAATCGCCGAGATCGATCGGCGCCTGCAACCGCGCCAGCGCCGCCGCTTCGACCACGCCATCGACCTGCACCAGATACGTCTTGGCTTCCTTGTGATCCGGATGGGCAATCTGGTGCTGGAGCTTGCCATCGTCGGTCAGCAGCATCAGGCCTTCGCTGTCCGCATCGAGCCGGCCGGCGGGATAGACGCCGGGGACTTTGACGTAGTCGGCGAGGGTCTGGCGGCCGTCCTGGGCGCTGAACTGGCAGAGCACGTTGAAGGGCTTGTTGAAGAGGATCAGGGGCATGGGCGTCAGTGATGCGGGAAGGGCGAAATCATAGCACCCCGCTATTGTCTGGGGCATAATGCCTGCATCTTATGTCTTACGAAAGACCGGCGCCATCGCCCGATCCATTTGGAGAATCCATGTACCAGCATATTACCGTCCCGGCCGAAGGCCAGAAGATCCAGGTCAACGCCGACATGTCGCTTGCCGTACCGGACCATCCCATCATCCCCTTCATTGAAGGCGACGGCACCGGCATCGACATCACGCCGGTGATGATCAAGGTGGTCGATGCGGCCGTGGCCAAGGCATATGGCGGCCAGCGCAAGATCAGCTGGATGGAGGTGTTCGCGGGCGAAAAATCGACGTCGGTGTATGGCCCCGATGTGTGGCTGCCCGAGGAAACCCTGGCAGCTGTAAAGGATTATGTGGTCTCGATCAAGGGGCCATTGACGACGCCCGTCGGCGGCGGCATCCGCTCGCTCAACGTGGCGCTGCGCCAGCAACTCGATCTGTATGTGTGCCTCCGCCCCGTGCGTTATTTCACGGGCGTGCCCTCGCCCTTGAAAGAGCCGGAGAAAACCAATATGGTGATCTTCCGCGAAAACTCCGAAGATATTTACGCCGGCATCGAGTACGAGCAGGGCAGCGAAGGCGCCAAAAAGCTCATCAATTTCCTGGTCAAGGAAATGGGCGTGACCAAGATCCGCTTTCCGCAAACCTCGGGCCTGGGCATCAAGCCGGTGTCGATCGAGGGCACGGAACGGCTGGTGCGCAAGGCGATCCTGTATGCCATCGAGCATGACAAGCCGTCCGTAACGATTGTCCACAAGGGCAACATCATGAAGTACACGGAAGGGGGCTTCCGCGACTGGGCCTATGCGCTGGCGCAAAAGGAATTTGGCGCCGAGCTGATCGATGGCGGTCCGTGGATGAAACTGAAGAATCCGAAGACGGGGCGCGACATCGTCATCAAGGATTCGATTGCCGACGCCTTTCTCCAGCAAATCCTGCTGCGCCCGATCGAATACAGCGTCATCGCCACACTGAATTTAAATGGCGACTATATTTCAGACGCGCTGGCGGCCCAGGTGGGCGGCATCGGCATTGCGCCGGGCGCGAACATGTCCGACTCGGTGGCCATGTTTGAAGCCACCCATGGCACGGCGCCCAAGTACGCGGGCAAGGATTACGTCAATCCCGGCTCGATGATCCTGTCGGCCGAGATGATGCTGCGCCACATGGGGTGGATCGAGGCGGCCGACCTCATCATCGCGTCGATGCAGAAGTCGATTGCCTCGAAAAAAGTGACGTATGACTTTGCCCGCCTGATGGAAGACGCCGTCCAGGTGTCGTGCTCGGGTTTTGGTAACGTGATGATTGAAAACATGTAATTTGGCCCCACCCTGTCCGAGTAGATAGTTGCCGGGCAGGGCGGTTTGGGCAGGGGGCAACAGGAAAGCGCGGGCGAAAAAAAACCCCGCCGTGGGGCGGGGTTTCTTACAGTCCGTTTGCTTCACGCATTCTGGATGTTGGAAGCTTGCTTGCCTTTAGGGCCTTGCGTGACTTCGAATTGTACTTTTTGACCTTCTTTGAGGGTCTTGAAACCGTTCATGTTGATTGCGGAGAAGTGCGCGAACAAATCTTCGCCGCCGTCATCAGGAGTGATGAAGCCAAAACCCTTGGAATCATTGAACCACTTAACAGTACCTGTTGCCATAAAAAGAACTTTCTAAAAAAACCAATCACACGAGCCATAAAAGCAAGAAGCTTCTTGCCCCCTCCTCAGCCTGCTCACTTCTTATCAACCAGACCATTTCAGGAAAGTCGATAACTGCATTGTTGGCGGAATGACTATTGAAGTCAAGCGCTTTTAAACGGTGCTTGTCAGTTTTGCCACATGAGTCTGAAAACCAACTCTTGTTTTATCCAATCGGGTCGCCATCTGCGCTACAGGCGGAAAACGCGTAATATGGAAAACATGTGTAACAGCGCTGGCAGGATGGCGGCGCGACCCAAGTGAAAGCATTAGAATAAAGCGTATGGCAACCAAGCAAGATACCGAGCAACTATTAGAGCGGCAGGTGGTCAAACCTCCCCCGCTGTACCAAGTGGCACTGTTGAACGACGATTACACGCCGATGGAATTCGTGGTGGCGGTGATCCAGGAGTACTTCAACAAGGATCGGGAAACGGCGACGCAGATCATGCTGTCCGTACACCGTCATGGCAAAGGCGTGTGTGGGGTGTTTTCCAAAGATATCGCGTGTACCAAAGTGGAGTTTGTATTAACGCATGCACGCAAGGCAGGGCATCCCCTGCAGTGCGTGATGGAGGAAGTATGATTGCGCAGGAACTGGAAGTCTCCTTACACATGGCATTTGTCGAAGCTCGACAGGCTCGCCATGAATTCATCACTGTTGAGCATTTGCTGCTGGCGCTGCTGGACAACCCATCGGCCGCAGAAGTGCTGCGCGCCTGTGCGGTCAACATCGACGATCTGCGCAAAACGCTGACCAACTTTATTGGCGACAACACCCCGACCGTGCCCGGCACGGGCGAGGTCGACACGCAGCCCACGCTGGGATTCCAGCGGGTGATCCAGCGCGCCATTATGCACGTTCAGTCTGCATCGAACGGCAAGAAGGAAGTCACTGGCGCCAATGTGCTGGTCGCCATCTTTGGTGAAAAAGATTCACACGCTGTTTATTATCTGCATCAACAAGGCGTCACCCGTCTTGATGTGGTGAACTTTATTTCGCACGGTGTGCGCAAGGACCAGCAGGCCGACGCCCAGAAGACGTCGGAAGGCGTGGAAGAGGCGCAGGTCGAGGGCCAACCGAAGGAAAGCCCGCTCGACCAGTTCACCCAGAACCTGAACAAGGCCGCAGCCGAAGGCAAGATCGATCCGCTGATCGGCCGGGAGGAAGAAGTCGACCGGGTCATCCAGATCCTGTGCCGTCGCCGCAAGAACAATCCGCTGCTGGTCGGCGAGGCCGGCGTGGGCAAGACTGCCATCGCCGAGGGCCTGGCATGGCGCATCACCCAGGAAGACGTGCCTGAAATCCTGCAGAACGCCGTCGTGTTTTCACTCGACATGGGCGCGCTGCTGGCCGGCACCAAGTACCGTGGTGATTTCGAACAGCGCCTGAAAGCCGTGTTGAAGCAGTTGAAGGACACGCCGAACGGCATCCTGTTCATCGACGAAATCCACACCATCATCGGCGCCGGTTCGGCTTCGGGTGGCACCCTGGATGCATCGAACCTGCTGAAGCCTGCGCTCGCCAACGGCCAGTTGAAGTGCATCGGCGCGACCACGTTCACGGAATACCGCGGCGTGTTCGAGAAGGATCACGCCCTGTCGCGGCGCTTCCAGAAAGTCGACGTCAACGAGCCGACCGTGGAACAGACCGTGCAGATCCTGCGTGGCCTCAAGTCCCGCTTCGAAGAGCACCATGGCGTGAAGTATTCCTCGTCGGCGCTGTCGACGGCCGCTGAACTGGCGGCTCGCTTCATCAACGACCGTCATCTGCCCGACAAGGCCATCGACGTCATCGACGAAGCCGGTGCGGCCCAGCGCGTGCTGCCCAAGTCGAAGCAGAAGAAAACCATCGGCAAGACGGAGATCGAGGACATCATCGCGAAAATCGCGCGGATCCCGCCCCAGACCGTCAACCAGGACGACCGCAGCAAGCTGCAAACGATCGACCGCGATTTGCGCAACGTCGTGTTCGGCCAGGACCCTGCGATCGATGCCCTGTCGTCGGCCATCAAGATGGCGCGGGCAGGCCTGGGCAAGCAGGACAAGCCGATCGGCTCCTTCCTGTTCTCCGGTCCGACCGGCGTCGGCAAAACCGAGGTGGCCAAGCAGTTGGCCTTCATCCTTGGCATTGAGCTGATCCGTTTCGACATGTCCGAGTACATGGAGCGTCACGCCGTGTCGCGCCTGATTGGTGCGCCACCGGGCTACGTTGGTTTCGACCAGGGCGGCCTCCTGACCGAAGCCATCACCAAGAAGCCGCACGCGGTGCTGCTGCTGGACGAAATTGAAAAAGCCCACCCGGACATTTTCAACATCCTGCTGCAGGTGATGGACCATGGCACGCTGACGGACAACAACGGCCGCAAGGCGGACTTCCGCAACGTGATCATCATCATGACCACCAACGCGGGCGCCGAAAGCCTGACCAAGCGTTCGATGGGTTTCACGGATTCGAAGGCGGCTGGCGACGAGATGGCCGACATCAAGCGCATGTTCACGCCGGAGTTCCGCAACCGGATCGACGCGACCATCAGCTTCCGTGCACTGGACGAGGAAATCATCCTGCGTGTCGTCGACAAGTTCCTCATGCAACTGGAAGAGCAGCTGCACGAGAAAAAAGTCGAAGCCATCTTCACCGAGAAGCTGCGCAAGTTCCTCGGCAAGAAAGGGTTCGATCCGCAGATGGGCGCCCGACCCATGTCCCGCCTGATCCAGGACATGATCCGCAAGGCGCTGGCCGACGAACTGCTGTTCGGTCGCCTGGTCAACGGCGGCAAGATTGTCGTCGACCTGAACGACAAGGACGAAGTGCTGATCGAATTCCCGGAAGGGGATTCCACGCCGCCACCGACCTTGCCGCCTGAGACGGTGGAGATCGAGTAAAGGCCTAGGCTGAAATAAAGAAGCCCGCTGACGAAAGTCGGTGGGCTTTTTTTATGCTGCGGCGCCAAGAGCAGGGGGACTGACGCCGCAGGTGTCTGTCCCCATTTTTTTTTTTTGGCGCTACGCGCGTGCCACGGCAAGGCGAAAAGGGGGACAGGCACCTTGCGGCGCCAGTCTCCGACTGCTTACATCACCTTCACGGCCCGCCCAATAAACTGCACCGGCCCGGTCGGCTTGTTGAGCGGCGACCCATTCACCGGCTCGAGCGTCAACTCAAACAACTGATTCGGCTGCACATTGGGCAGCGCATCGAGCGGGATGGTGATGGTCTGCCCAGGCTTGACGAGACCGAGTGACACGGGCCCCTTCCAGCCCTCGGCCTTGGTCCAGAACTGCAGCGATTTGTCGCCAGGGATGGCGGCGGTGGCCAGCGGCGTCAGTTGCACCTGGTGCTTCGCATCGGCCTGCACCACATAGCCCG
>JBJMVV010000094.1:0-10415 GCA_045810505.1 Massilia sp. | reverse complement strand
CCTGCTCGATCCCGCCATCGAGGCGGCCAAGATGCGGGCATTTTTTGTCGATCCGGCGATGGCGCGGCGGGGTATTGCGTCACGCCTGATGGCGTATTGTGCTGACGAGGCGGCGGAGGCGGGATTCGCTGCTCTCGAACTGGTCTCCACTTTGCCGGGCGTGCCGCTGTACCGCAAGCTGGGGTTTGCCGAAGTGGAGCGCTACGATTTGCCGCTGACCGTTCCGGTGCCGGTGGTACTGATGCGCCGCGGCGTATAAGGAAAGCCGGGGACTGGCCCTGCGGGCCTGTCCCCATTTTGATCTTGCTACTGATCTTCAATGGGGACAAGCCCGTAGGGCCAGTCCCCGATGCTGCAATCAGCGCAATATATTCAGCAAGCCATCCAGCCCGCTGAAATTGAGCGCCACCTTCGCCTGCTGGCGCACCACCGGCTTGGCCCTGAACGCCACCGACAGCCCCGCAATACCCATCATCGCGAGATCGTTGGCGCCGTCGCCCATCACGATGGCCTGCGAAGCGTGGATGCCCATGCCATCGCAGACGGTGTTGACCGTCTCGCGCTTGGCGTCGGCGTCGATGAGGGCGCCGTGCAGGCGGCCGGTCAGTTTGCCGTCCACGATCTCGAGCTGATTGGCGTTGCTGAAGTCGAGGCCCAGGCGCGCGCGCAGGTGGTCGGTAAAGAACGTGAAGCCGCCCGAGACCAGCAGCGTCTTGATGCCGGCCGCCTTGACCGCCGCCAGCAGGGTTTCGGCCCCTGGGGACAGGCGCAGGCGTTCCTCGTACACGCGCTGCAGGGCATGGGCGTCCAGCCCGGCCAGCAGCGCCACGCGCCGGCGCAGGCTTTCGGCAAAGGCGATCTCGCCTCGCATGGCCGCTTCCGTAATCGCCGCCACTTGCGGCTTCAAGCCCTGCATGTCGGCGATTTCGTCGATGCACTCGATGGTGATCAGGGTGGAATCCATGTCCATCGCCAGCAGCGCGTAGTCGGCCAGGTGGGCATCCTGGGCGATGAAGGTGGCATCGACTTCGGCCGCAATGGCGGCATGTTCCACCTTGCTGCGCACGTCGTCGCTCGCATCGACGCCGTCAAAGCGCAGCGCGTTCGGCGCGAGCGTGTGCCGTCCCTGTGGCGACGCCAGCGCGCCGATGCTTTCCAGCGCCGCGTGGGAGGCATTGGGGCCCTGCAGGATCAGCTTCATGGACGTCGTCATTTCAGTGGGTCCTTATGCAAGCAGCTGCTTGATGGTTTGCTTGACCTGGGTGACGCGCGCAGCCAGGTCAGGCATGCTGGCCGTGATCTTCAGCTTGTCCTGACCGGCCAGCTTGATGTGGCGGTTTTTCTGGATCAGGGTGATGATGCGCAGCGCGTCAATGGGCGGGTTGACCATGAACTGCAGATTGGCCGCCTCGCCGTGGGCGTCGATCTTGACGATGCCGACCGCCTTGGCGGCGATGCGCAGGCGGTGGGTCTCGATCAGCGCTTTCACGGCGTCCGGCAGTTTGCCGAATCGGTCGATCAGTTCTTCCTGCATGTCGTCGACCTGCTCGGCCTTGCTGCAATTGGCCAGCCGCTTATAAATGGACAAGCGTTCGTTGACGTCGCCGCAGAAATCCACCGGCAGCAGCGCCGGTACGTGCAGATTGATTTCGGTGGTCGTGGCCAGCGGTGCCGCCAGATCGGGCTCCTTGCCAGCCTTGAGAGAGCGCACCGCCTCCTGCAGCATGTCGGAGTACAGCTGAAAACCCACTTCGAGCATTTCGCCCGATTGGTTTTCGCCCAGCACCTCGCCGGCGCCGCGGATTTCCAGGTCGTGCATGGCGAGGAAAAAGCCCGAGCCCAGTTCTTCCATCTGCTGGATGGCGTCGAGCCGCCTTTGCGCCTGTTTCGACAGGCTCATGACATCGTGCACCAGCAAGTAGGCGTAGGCCTGGTGGTGCGAACGTCCTACCCGGCCGCGCAACTGGTGCAACTGCGCCAGCCCGAATTTGTCCGCCCTGTGCATGATGATGGTGTTCGCGGTCGGCACGTCGATGCCGGTCTCGATGATGGTGGTGCACAAGAGGATGTTGTAGCGCTGGGCGACGAAATCGCGCATGACTTTTTCCAGATCGCGCTCGTGCATCTGGCCATGGGCCACGCCGATGCGCGCTTCCGGCAGCAGTTCGGTCAGCATCGCCATGCGGTTGCCGATGGTCTCGACCTCGTTGTGCAGAAAATAGATCTGGCCGCCCCGTTTGAGTTCGCGCAGGCAGGCCTCGCGGATGACGGAGCCGTCCTCGCTGCGCACAAAGGTCTTGATGGCCAGGCGCTTCTGCGGCGCGGTGGCGATGATGGAAAAATCACGCAGGCCTTCCAGCGCCATGCCCAGGGTACGGGGGATGGGCGTCGCGGTCAGGGTCAATACATCGACTTCGGCCCGCAGCGCCTTCAATGCCTCTTTTTGCCTAACACCAAACCGGTGTTCCTCGTCGATGATGACCAGTCCCAAGCGGGTAAACTGCACATCCGGCGACAGGAGCTTGTGTGTGCCGATCACGATGTCCAGTGTGCCGTCGGCCATGCCCTTGATGGCGTTGTTGATTTCTTTACCGGTGCGAAAACGCGACAACTCGGCGATGCGCACGGGCCAGTCCGCGAAGCGGTCGGCGAAGGTTTGTGCGTGCTGCTCGGCCAGCAGGGTGGTCGGCGCGAGAATCGCCACCTGCTTGCCGCCCATGACGGCAATGAACGCCGCCCGTAAAGCCACTTCGGTCTTGCCGAAGCCGACGTCGCCGCATACCAGGCGGTCCATCGGCTTACCGCTTGTCATATCCTTGATGACGTTGGTGATCGCCTCGGCCTGGTCGGGCGTTTCTTCAAAACCGAAACTGTCGGCGAAGTTCTGGTAATCGTGGCTGGAGTATTCAAACGCGTGACCCTGGCGCAGCGCGCGCCGCGCATACAGGTTCAGTAGTTCTGCCGCGGTGTCGCGCACCTGCTCGGCCGCCTTGCGCTTGGCCTTTTCCCACTGGCCGGAGCCCAGCGAATGCAGGGGCGCGTCTTCGGGCGAGGCACCCGAATACCTTGAAATGACGTGCAGTTGCGAGACCGGCACATACAGCTTGGTGTCCTTGGCATATTCCAGATGCAGGAACTCGGTCTCGCCTTCGCCCAGGTCCATGCTGGTCAGGCCCATGTAACGGCCAATGCCGTGGTTGATGTGCACCACCGGGTCGCCGATCTTCAGTTCCGACAGGTCGCGCACCATTGACTCGACCTGGGTGACGCCTTCCTGCTTCTTGTGGCCCACCCGCCGGCCCGAGCCTGCGTACAGTTCCGTCTCGGTGATAAAGATCAGGGTCTCATCTTGCGCGAACAGTTCAAACCCGGCCTGCAGGGGCGCTACGCCCAGCGCCAGGCGGGCGCTGGAATCGGCAAAGCCGTCAAACCCTTCCACCGGCGCCAGATCGAGGCCGTATTCATTAAAGTACTGCTGCAAGGTCTCGCGGCGGCCGTTCGATTCGGCGCAGATCATGACCCGGCCCCGGTCGCCCAGCAGGAAACTGCGCAAATTGCTCAAGGGGTCGTCGAGCCTGCGGTTGACGGCGATGTTGGGGATCGGCGCCGACAGTGCGGATGCTTCCCCTTCGCCATCGCGGCTGATGATCCAGCGCGGCAGCGGCTTGGCCAGCGTGAAAAACGCCTCGTCGCTGAGGAATAGTTCATCGGGCGGCAGGATGGGGCGTTCGCGGTCGGCTTTCAAAAAGCGGTAGCGCGACTGGGTATCGCTCCAGAAGCGCTTGATGGCGCCGTCGATGTCGCCCACCAGGGCGAGGGTGGTTTCCTGCGGCAGGTAGTCGAACAGGGTCGCGGTCTGCTCGAAAAACAGGGGCAGGTAGTACTCGATGCCGGCCGAGGCGATGCCGCTGCCGATGTCTTTGTAAACCACCGAGCGGCTCGGATCGCCCTCGAAGCGCTCGCGCCAGCGGCTGCGAAAGCTGGTGCGGGCCGCGTCGTCCATGGGGAATTCACGTCCCGGCAGCAGGCGCACTTCGCGCACGGGATAGAGCGAGCGCTGGGTGTCGGCGTCGAAGGTGCGGATGGTTTCGATTTCGTCGCCGAACAGGTCGAGCCGGTAGGGCAGGGGCGAGCCCATGGGGAACAGGTCGATCAGGCCGCCCCGCACCGAGTATTCGCCGGGCGACATCACCTGGCTCACGTGGCTGTAGCCGGCCAGGCTCAGTTGCGCCTTGAGCGCCGCTTCGTCGAGCTTTTCGCCCTGCTTGAAAAAGAAGGTGTAGGCGGCCAGAAAAGACGGCGGGGCCAGGCGCACCAGCGCCGTGGTGGCCGGTACGATCAACACATCGCACTGGCCGCTGCGGATTTCATGCAGGGTCGCCAGACGCTCCGACACCAGGTCCTGGTGGGGCGAAAAGGCGTCGTAGGGTAGCGTCTCCCAGTCCGGCAGCAGGTGGCAGGCCAAATCCTTGGCGAACCAGGGCAGTTCGGACAGCAGGCGCTGGCCGTCGCTGGCGTTGGCCACGACCACCGTGAGCATGCGTTTCTCAAGCTTGAGGCTGCTTGCGGCGCGGGCGAGCGCCCAGGCGTCGCTGGAGCCATACAGGGTGGGAAGGGCGAAGCGCCCGCCCGGTTTCGGCAGGGATTTGGTGAGCTCGAAGGCCATGCAGGTTGCGCGGATACGTGGTCGATGGAGCCTGCCATTATAGTCGGATTCGCCACCTGCCACCGGGCGCGGGCAATCGCGCGGCTACGCTGCCGGCAGCTCTTTGGCGATCCGGTTGGCGATACCGAAGGGCACATGCACCATCGGAATGGTGCCCTCGGGGGTCGTGCGCAGGTGGCTCAACTGGTCGTCGAAAAAGATATGCGGCTTGAACACGGCCAGCACCCGCGCCTTGTCCATGCCGCCCAGGAAAAACGTCTCGTTGGCCGACACGCCCCAGCTTTTCAGGGTCGTCACCACGCGCTCGTGCGATGGCGCGCTGCGGGCCGTGATGATGGCGATGCGCAGCAGCTTGCGGTAGCTGCCGTTCTGGCGCAGCGCCCGCTTTTCCAGCCGCTCCTCCATGCGCTGCATCAGGGCCAGGCGCTGGAACAGGGCGGCCAAGGGGCCGGGCTGGTGGGGGCGGGCGATATGCAGCGTCTCGTGGGCGTGGAACTGGTCGAGCCCACTTTGCTTGAACACCGTCTCCGACTCGTCGTCGGCGATCACGCCATCGAAATCGAAGGCCACGCGCAGTTCGGCGTCGCTGTCGTTATCGTCGATTTTGGAAGGCAGCACCAACCCCGCCGGGTAGCCGGCCGCGATCGCGCCATGCACGTCGCCCTCGTTCGCACTGAGGAACAGGGCGGTGTTAAACGCCGGCAGATAAGGATAGGGCGTGGCGCCCGTCATGAAGGCGGCGCGCGAGATGTCCAGCCCATAGTGGGCGATCGAGCGCATCACGCGCAGGCCCGTTTCGGGCGAATTGCGTGAGAAAAGCACCACCTCGACGGGGCTCTGGCGGGGAAAATGCCGGTTGATATTGAGGAAGCGGCGAATGAAGGGGAAGGCGACGCCCTTGGCCAGGATGGTGTCGAGATGCTGCTCCTGGTAGGCGCGGTACTGGTCGGGACCGGCGTCGAGGTAGATCTGGTGCGAGTCCGACAGATCGAACAGGGCCGAGGAGGCCACCCCGATGACGAGCTTTTCGCTGATATCGAAGGCCATCAGCTGACCGCCTCGGTCACGCGCAGCTGTTCGAAGACCCGGGTTTCATCCGGCGCCAGGGCGGTTGCAGCGGCCTCGAACTGGCCGCCATCGACCAGCAGGCGCAGCAGGGCCAGTCGCTCGGCGCCAGCCAGCACCTGCGCCAGCGGGCTGGCCGGCGCCGCCGTCCCCGCTTCTTCAATGGCCTGGCACACGGCGGGCGGGAATTCCCACAGGGCGGCGATGCGGGCCGACAGCGTGCGCGCCTCGCGCAATAATGTGGCGGCAAATTCGGGCGTGGCCGGCAAAGCCGCGCCGCTGTAAACCCGGTCGATCAGGCGCAGCGCCACGATCAGGCCGACGTGATGCAGCAGCCCCGCCAGGTAAGCCTCGAACACATTGGCCCCCACACCTGGCGCGAGCAGGCTTGCCGCCAGCGCGCAGGCTTCCGATTCGCGCCACACCAGCGGCGCGCCGTGGTGGGCAAAGCGGCCCGTCTGCAGGCTGATGATGGGCCGGAAGGCCACGCGCGCGAGCAGCATGCGCATGCCGTTCTGCCCCAGCAGCATGACGGCGCCCTCGATGGTGCGCACGGGAGCGGGCGGGCTGTAATACGAGCTGTTGGCTTCCCGGATCACTTCGGCCACCAGCACCACATCCTGCGCCAGTTGACGCGACAGATCCGCGCCAGTGACGGCGTCGTCGCGCAAGCTCCTGAGCAGCTGGGGAATCACGGCCGGTACGCGCGGCACCAGGTCGGCGCCGGCCTGGGGCGCGGCCACCAGGCGGGCCAGTTCGTCCAGGATCAGCTGGGCGGTGGCGGCCGGCACCTCGGTGACGGACGCCCCAGCCAGGGTGCGGAAAAACAGCAGGGGCAGATCGATGGGAATGAGCGTGTCCGGTTCGGGCGATGCAGCGGGGGTGGCCGTGGTGACCGGTTCAGCCACGGCCGTACTCGAGCTTGCGGCCGCGGCCGCGCCGGGTTCAGCCTGCGCCCCCTTGAACCAGCGCGTCAACCAGTTGATCATCGAATAAACCGTTCCCGTGTAAAGAGTGGTTTATTTTATATCAGTCAGGCGCTGCGCCCGATTCAATTACGACACGGCGCAGCTTATGCTTCCACCCGACGGGCGTTGGAAGCCGACCAGCGATACAGCCCGCCGACCATGGCGCCGCCCACCACCAGGGCCACCAGCATGCCCATATGTTCGCTCATCGTGTTGGCAATCGCCAGCGGCTCGCCCTTGCCCGAGGAGACGATCAGGCCGGCCAGCGCCACGTTGAACAGGCTCTCGCCGACGATGAAGCCGGACATGATCAGCACGCCCATGCGCTTGGCCGCCTCGCCCCAGCTGTGACGCTCGACGGCGCGCTCGAACAGATAACCGGCCACGGCGCCCACCACCACCGGCAGGGTGACGGCCGACGGCAGATAAATCGCCAGGCCCACGCCCAGCGGCGGCAGGCTGTATTTGCCGGCGGAGGATTTTTTCAGCAGGTAGTCGATGATCACCAGCGCGATGCCGATGGCGGCGCCGTAGCCGAGCAGGTACCACGGCAGATCACCGCCGATGACACCCTTGGCCAGGGTCGAGATCAGGGTGGCCTGGGGCGCCGCCAGCGGGGTCGAGGAAATCGCGCCGATATTCGGCGCGCCGGCAAAGCCGTTGGCGTGATTGAGCAGTTCCAGTACTGGCGGCACCACGGCGGAACCGGCGAACACGCCGATGATGAGGCCCACCTGCTGCTTCCACGGCGTGGCGTCGACCAGTTGGCCGGTTTTCAGGTCCTGCAGGTTGTCGTTGCCGATCACGGCCACTGCCAGCACCACGGTGGTGACGAACAGGGCGAAGGCGACCAGCGCCTGCGCCACATCGGGCCCGATCAGGTGGCGGCCCACCATGCCGACCGACAGCGAGGCGCCCAGAATGGTGAGAATGGCGATGCCGGAGACGGGCGAATTGGACGAGCCAATCAGGCCCGCCATGTAGCCGCAGACGGCGGCGGCGAACATGCCAGCGATGAGGATGTAGGCGACACCGACGGCCACCAGCGGCAGCGCCAGCGAGGCCAGTGGGCCGCCCTGGAGAAAGGCCGCCAGCAGGTAGCCGGCCGGTACCATCGACAGCAGGGTGACCAGGCCGACGATGAAGATCGGCAGGTCGCGCTCGGAGCGGGGCAGCGCAGCGGAAGCGTCGCCATCACGCTTTGAGGCGGCCATGGCCGAACGCAGGCCACCCAGCACCGGCTTGGCCAGGCTTGCCAGGGTGATGATGGCGGCGGCGCCGATCACGCCGGCGCCCATCATGCGTACCTTGGTGCTCCAGATGCCGAGGGCGAAATCGGCCGCGCTGATGTTGACGCCCGCCGCGGCCGGGGCGGCCGCGGTCATGATCGGCACCAGCACGCCCCAGGCGATGACGAGACCGGCCAGCATGGCGATACCGACGGTGATGCCCATCAGGTGGCCGGCGCCGATCAGGGCCAGCGAACTCGATGCGCCGATGCCGGTGGCGCCGCTGCCGGTGCGGAAGTAGATCGATACTTCGGCGGCCATCAGCTTGGCGGCGGCCAGCAAGGCAAATGCCGCGGAGGCCAGGCTGCCCCAGATGACGGCCCAGAGACCAAGCTTGCCTTCGGCCGCGCCGCTGCGCGAGGACATGCCGACTTTGAGCACTTCAGCGGCCGCCACCCCTTCCGGGTAAGGCAGGTCGGACTGCGACACCAGCGCGCGGCGGAGCGGCATGGTGTACATCACACCGAGCACGCCGCCGATGGCGCAGCAGCCGAAGGTGGGCCAGAACGGCACATTTGCCCACCAGCCGATCATCAACAGGCCTGGCAGCACGAAGATCACCGAAGCGAGCGTGCCGGCCGCCGAAGCGATGGTCTGGACGATGTTGTTTTCCTGGATGGTGGCGCTCTTGAAGGCCGACAGCAGGGCCATCGAAATGACGGCGGCGGGAATCGAGGTGGCGAAAGTGAGGCCCACCTTCAGGCCCAGATAGACCTGGGCGGCCGTGAAAATGAGGGTAATGAGCACGCCGAGGACGACGCCGCGGAAGGTGATTTCTTTAGGTTCTGCCAAAGGTGAGGCTAGAGGTGTGCCAAGTGCTTCCGTCGCCATCCGCGGGTCTCCATCGAGGGTCTGTGGGTCTGTGGGTCTGTGAATCGGACGCCCGATTTTGCCTTGTTTTTTATGCACGCAAAATCGGGCCCGCTCCATCATAACCGTCCCGCCGCAAAATCCCAAGCGCCGCAACAAGCCTGTCAGTAAAGGTTCGAGGGCGCAGGTGCAGGTGCAGGCGCCTGCGCCGGATCGGCCAGCGGCGTCACGGGATCGAGATCGATCGACCTGAATTCGGTGGCGCCGGCATACTCGGCGTAGATCCAGTCGTCGTCCTGGCGCATCACCCCTTCCGGTTCGACCCGTTCCTGCTGCGCCTTGCCATTGAGAGCGACCCGCATGTAGTCGATCCAGATCGGCATGGCGAGCGTCGCGCCGAACTCCTTGCCGCCGAGCGAGCGGGGTTCGTCGTAGCCCATCCAGGCCACCCCCACCTCGTTGGCGCCGTAGCCGGCAAACCAGCCGTCCATGGCGTCGCTGGTGGTGCCGGTCTTGCCGGCGATATCGCGCCGGTCAAGCTTCCTGGTGGCGTCGGCGCCGGTGCCGTAGCGGGTCACGTCGCGCAGCATCGAGTCGATGACAAAAGCATTGCGGGCGTCGAGCACCCGGTTGTCGGCCTGCTCGGGCACGGGCGGCTTCGTTTCAGCGATCACGGTGCCGCGCGAGTCGACGATCTTGCTGATCAAATAAGGCTGGACCCGGTAGCCGCCGTTGGCAAAGACGGCATAGGCGCCGGCCATCTGCTGCGGCGTGACGGCCCCGGTGCCCAGCGCCATGGTGAGGTTCTTTGGCTGGCGGGCGGGATCGAAGCCGAATTTACTGACGCTGTCGCGCACAGTCGACACGCCCAGGGTGCGCAGCAGCCGTACCGAGGGGACGTTTTTTGACAGCGCCAGGGCACGCCGCATCGTCACCCGGCCATCGAACACCCCGTCGTCATTCTGCGGCGACCAGGTGCGGCCGGCATCTTCGCCTGGCATGTCGAGCGGGCTGTCGGCGATCTCGGTGGCTGGTGAAAAACCCTTGTCCAGTGCCGCCGAATACAGGAAGGGCTTGAAGCTGGAACCGGGCTGGCGCCAGGCCTGGGTGACGTGGTTGAATTTTTGCAGATTGAAGTCGAAGCCGCCGACCATGGCGTGATATGCCCCGGTGCTGGCGTCCATCGAGACGAAGGCGGCCGACACCTGCGGCAACTGGACGATTGACCAGGCCTTGGCGTCACGGCTGACCCGCACGATGGCGCCCGGCGCCAGCCGCAGAGCCGCCTTGGCCGAACTACCCAGGCCCGCGCTGGCAAACTTCAGGCCCGCGCCGGTGATGTCGAGCGTCTCGCCGTCGACCGTCTGCACCCGCACGAGTTTCGGCGAAGCGGTCAGCACCACGGCCGGCAGCAGGCCGTCGCTGGAGCGGCGCTTCTGCAGAGCTTCGTCGATGGCGTCGTCACGCTGCTCTGCGTCCTCGGGCAGGGCAATGGCGCCTTCCGGACCGCGGTAGCCGTGGCGCTGGTCGTAGGCCAGGACATTCCTGCGCAGCGACTGGTAGGCTGCTTCCTGGTCCGCCTTCAGGATGGTGGTGGTGACCACGATGCCCTTCGTG